>CANJYY010000281.1 GCA_947479185.1 Caulobacteraceae bacterium | reverse complement strand
GTCAGAACCGGCAGGTTGATGGCCCCGGGGAGATGATCGAGCGCGAACTCGCCGGGGCTGCGCACGTCGATGATCGTCTCGAAGCCCGCGAGCGTGGCGCTGTCGGCGGTCTGCAGCAGCTGGATGCGCGACATGAAATTCCCGTTCCCGCCCGTTTCCCCTCCGCTGTAGGGGACTTCGCGGCCGGGGTTCAATATGAAGCGGCCCGAGTGCTGGAGGAATTGCCCGTGTCCGACCCCGTGAGACTGACGTCCCTGGCCCATGGCGGCGGCTGCGGCTGCAAGCTGGCGCCGGCCGTGCTGCGGGAGATCCTCGCCAAGACCCCGGCGGCGGCGGTGTTTCCCAACCTGATGGTCGGCACGGAGACCTCGGACGACGCGGCGGTCTGGCGACTCAACGACCAGCAGGCGCTGGTGGCCACGACCGACTTCTTCATGCCGGTGGTCGACGACCCGTTCGACTTCGGCCGCATCGCCGCGACCAACGCCCTGTCCGACGTCTACGCCATGGGCGCGACGCCCATCTTCGCCCTGGCGCTGGTCGGGATGCCGGTCGACCGACTGCCCGTCGAGACGATCCAGCAGATCCTCGCCGGCGGCGCCTCGGTCTGCGCGGCGGCGGGCGTGCCGATCGCCGGCGGCCATTCGATCGACAGCGTCGAGCCGATCTACGGCCTCGTCGCCCTGGGCCTCGTCCATCCGGACAAGGTGCTGACCAACCGCGGCGCGCGGGCCGGGGACGTGCTGATCCTGACCAAGGCGCTCGGGGTCGGCATTCTCAGCGCGGCGTTCAAACAGGAGAAGATGCCGGCCGGCGGCTACGACGCGATGATCGCCTCGACCACCCAGCTGAACACGGTCGGCGCGGGGCTCGGGGATGTGCCGGGCGTGCATGCGGTGACCGACGTGACCGGCTTTGGCCTGCTCGGGCACCTGCTGGAGATGTGCCGCGGCGCGGGTCTGGCGGCGGAGGTCGACTCCGACGCCCCGGCGCTGCTGACCGGCGTGGAGGCCCTGGCCAGCGGCGGCGTGCGTACCGGCGCCTCGACGCGCAACTGGGCCAGCTATGGCGAGGCGGTGCGTCTGCCGGACGGCTTCGCCGACTGGCGACGCGACATCCTCTGCGATCCGCAGACCAGCGGCGGGCTGCTGATCGCCGTGGCGGCGGACCAGGCGGACGCCGTGCTGAAGCATGTGACAGCCGCCGGCTTCGCGGCCTCGCGCATCGTCGGCCGACTGGTCAAGGGCGCGCCGGAAGTGCGGGTCGCCGCCGGCTGACCGGAGCGGCCGCTTGCGCGGGGCGGGCAGGGGGATAAGGTCCCCCACCTCCTTCCTGTCCTTCGCGAGTAACCGTCATGGCCGTTGATCGTCGCCAACTCCTGCTCGGGGCCGCGGCCGCCGGCGCCGCCGTCGCCACGCCCGGCCTGACCTGGGCCGCGCCCGCCGGGCCCGTGGCCAATACGAAGCTGGCCGCGCTGCTCGATGTGTTCGTGCAGGAAATGCTGACCGACTCGCCGGAGACCGCGACCTCGCTGGGGCTCGACAACGGCGCCAACGCCGGCCTCAAGAGCAAACTCAGCGGAGCCTCCGCCGCCGACCGCCGGGCGGCCGTCGCGGCCTTCGAGGGCCGCCGCGCGCGGCTGAAGACCATCGACCGCGCGACTCTGACGCCGTCCGATGTGACGATCTACGACACTGTCGACTATGCCCAGGGCCTCGGCGCCGAGGGCGGCAGGTTCAGCTACGGCCTCGACTACGCCAACCCCTACATCGTCAGCCAGCAGAACGGCGCGGCGCTGGGCATGCCGGAGTTCCTCAACTCCCAGCACCTGATCGCCACGAAGGCGGACGCCGACGCCTATGTCGCGCGGCTCGATGCCCTGGCCACGGTCATCGGGCAGGAGACGGCCCGCATCCAGGCCGACGCCGCGGCCGGCGTCTCGCCGCCGGACTTCATCCTCGCCAATGCGCTGGGCCAGTTGAAGGGCATGCGGGCGGTGAAGGCCGGCGACACCCGGCTGGTGGGCTCGCTGGTCGAACGGACGAAGGCCAGGGGCATCGCCGGCGACTACGCCGGCCAGGCCACCGCGATCGTGCAGGACAAGATCCTCCCGGCGCTCGATGGGCAGATCGCCGCCCTGACGGCGCTGCAGGCCAAGGCCAGCCCGGATGGCGGCGTCTGGCGCCTGCCGGACGGCGAGGCCTACTACGCCTGGGCCCTGCGCCTCGGCACCACCACGGAACGCAGCGCCGACGACATCCACCAGATGGGGCTCGACCAGGGCGCCGCGATCGACGCCCAGATGGACGCCTTGCTCAGGTCGCAGGGGCTCACCCAGGGCACGGTCGGCGAGCGCATGAGCGCCCTGACCCGCGATCCGCAGTTCCTCTATCCCAATACCGAGGCCGGACGGGCCGACCTGATCGGCTATCTGAACGGCCGTATCGCCGCGATCCGTCCCCAGATGGCCAAGCTGTCGAAGCTGGGCCTCAAGGCCGAGGTCGAGGTCCGTCCGGTGCCCAAGGAAATCGAGGCCGGCGCCGCGCTCGGCTATATGAACTTCGCGGCCCTCGATGGCTCGCGACCGGCGATCTACTACGTCAACCTGCAGGATACCGGGAACTGGCCGCGCTACACCCTGTGCAGCCTGACCATGCACGAGGCGATTCCGGGCCACGCCTGGCAGGGCGCCTATCTGGCCGAGCGGCGCGACCGCGTGCCCGCCATCAGCGCCCTGATGGGCTTCAACGCCTTTACCGAGGGCTGGGCGCTGTACGCCGAACAGATGGCTGACGAGGTCGGACTGTACGCTGACGATCCGATGGGCCGACTGGGCTACCTGCAGGCGCAGCGGTTCCGGGCGGCGCGCCTGGTCGTCGACACCGGCCTGCACCACAAGCGCTGGAGCCGCGAGAAGACCATCGCCTGGATGACGGCGGCCACCGGTCGGTCGACCGGCGCCATCACCAGCGAGGTGGATCGCTACTGCGCCAGCCCCGGCCAGGCCTGCGGCTACAAGGTCGGCCACACCGAGATCGTGCGCCTGCGCGAGACGGCGAAGACGGCGCTGGGCGCGAAGTTCGATGTGCGCGACTTCAACGACGCGGTGGTCGCCACCGGCGGCGTGCCGATCAGCGTGCTGGCCTCAGTAATCGACCGCTACATCAAGGCCTAGGGTCGCGCGGCCCCCGCTCCTCCGGCTTTCGGTGATGAGCGGGGCTCTGACGCCCCGGCATGTCTGACAGGCTGAAATCCAGGTGTGGAGCGGGCTCCGGCACACCGGCTGGCTGAAGCAGCAGCCCCCCTTTTGAGGCGTGCGCGATCAGTAAGGCCCCAAAAGGCGGTCCGCATTTGCGTCATTCTGACGCAGTCGCGAGTTGAGTAACGATTGACCTTGCCGATTTGCGTCAAATCAAAAGACGTAATGACGCCTAGATCAAAAGGTGTGTGGCTGTCAGATATTGTTTTGACGCCTCAGCAGGAAAGCCTCAGCGGTTGACCCAGGTTCTCGCCGTTTCACCAGATCAGACCCTGCCTCCCATCCCTCTAGCGCCCGGCCGGGGCGCCGCGATTCGCGCCTCGGAAGGCTATTTCGTCCAGCTCGTGAAGCTGCTCTCGGAGCTGACCGGCGGCGATATCATCAAGAGCATCCTGTTCATCAGTATCGTCCACGCCAACACCGAGATTCTCCGGCGCATGGACGCCAGCGCTCATGCCTTCGCTGTTGCGGAGGGCACGCCGCCGGACGAGATGCGCCAGCCGGTCAGCGTCTACGCGCTCGCGAAGAGCCTGAGCATGCCCTACGAAACGACCCGACGGTATGTCGCGCGACTTGTCGAAGAGGGTCTGTGCATCAAGGTCGTCGGTGGAATCCTCGTTCCTGGCAGCGTTCTCAGCACGCCCCGCATGGCGATCCTCGCGACTCGGCACTACGCCCACATCATGAAGTTCGTCGGCATGGTGAATCAGGTCAGTGAGCGCTGACGCGGCCTCGGGGAATCGGGTCCACGGGGCGTGACGCCATCCATGGCCGTCTGACCACGCCTGCTTCCGATCCAAGCAGCCGGGCCGGGCCCATGTATTCGTTGCCCACATCGAGTATTTTTCCTCGACAAGGTCTCCAGTAGACCTAAATCGGGGTGGTTAACTCCGATTAGCGCCTTGTGCCGACGCTCCCCGCGCGGGCACGATTTCGAAACGGTTTGAATTCCAGCCGACGCCCGCAGGCGGTTTCGGCGTTTGGTTCCAGGCTGTCCGGCGGCTGCTTCGGCGCTGGCGAAGCATCGTGCCGGATACG
>CANJYY010000280.1 GCA_947479185.1 Caulobacteraceae bacterium | reverse complement strand
GCCATCGTTCCGGTGATGATCGCGGCGGCGGCGCTCGGCCTGATCGCCTATCTCGTCGGCAACTACGTCTTCGCAGAATACCTGCAGGTCCACTTCGTGCCTGGCGTGGGGGAGGTGGCGGTGATCTGCGGCGCCCTGATTGGCGCCGGGCTGGGCTTCCTCTGGTACAACGCCCCCCCGGCCAAGATTTTCATGGGCGACACCGGCTCGCTGGCGCTCGGCGGCGCCCTGGGCGTAATCGCCGTGGCCACCAAGCACGAGATCGTCCTGGCCATCATCGGCGGCCTGTTCGTCGCCGAACTGCTCAGCGTCATCATCCAGGTCGCCTACTTCAAGAAGACCGGCAAGCGCATCTTCCTGATGGCTCCGATCCACCATCACTTCGAGAAACTGGGCTGGCCGGAATCGACCGTGGTGATCCGCTTCTGGATCGTCTCGCTGATGCTGGCCTTCATCGGCCTCGCCACCCTCAAGCTTCGCTAGGAGGCGCGGAACTCGCCATGATCCCGATCCGCGGCTTCGAGGGACGCAAGGTCGCCGTGTTCGGTCTCGGCCGGACCGGGCTGACGGCTGCGCGCGCGCTCGTCGCCGGCGGCGCGGAAGTGGCGCTGTGGGACGAGAAGGAGGGCGGCCGCGCGGCCGCCATCGCCGAGGGCTTCCCGGTGGTCGACCTGAAGACCGCCGACTGGTCATCGTTCGCCGCCCTGATGCTGTCGCCGGGCGTGCCGCTGACGCACCCCAAGCCCAACTGGACCGTCGAGATGGCCCGGGCCGCCGGCGTCGAGATCCTTGGCGACATCGAGCTCTTCGCCCGGACGGTCAACGCCGCCCCGGCGCACAAGCGGCCCCGGGTGGCCGCCATCACCGGCACCAACGGCAAGTCGACGACCACCGCCCTGCTGGGCCACCTCTGCGCCAGCGCCGGCCGCGACACCCGCGTCGGCGGCAACATCGGCATCGGCGTTCTGGACCTGCCCGACATGCACGGCGGGGCCGTCTATGTGCTGGAGACCTCGTCCTACCAGCTGGACCTGACCTCCAGCCTCAAGCCCGACGCGGCGGTGCTGCTGAATATCTCGCCCGACCATCTCGACCGCCACGGCGGCATGGAGGGCTATGTCGCGGCCAAGCGACGGGTTCTGCTGAACCAGACCAAGGGCGACACGGCGATCATCGGCGTCGACGACGCCTGGTGCCAGCGGATCTGCACCGAAATCACCGCCGCCAACCACCGGACCATCTGGCCGCGCAGCGCCAGCCGCTCGATGGGCCGCGGCGTCTACGCCATCCAGGGCGTGCTCTATGACGCCACCGGCGACCGGGTCATCGAGGTCGCCGACCTGCTGCGCGCCCGCTCGCTGCCGGGCCGGCACAACTGGCAGAACGCCGCCGCCGCCTATGCCGCTGCCCGGGCGCTGGGCGTGCCGGCGGAGGAGGCGGCCGAGGGACTGATGACCTTCCCCGGTCTCGCCCACCGCATGGAGACGGTGGCGATGATCGGCCGGGTCCGCTTCGTCAATGATTCCAAAGCGACCAACGCCGACGCCGCCCGTCAGGCCCTGAGCAGCTATCCGCGCGTCTACTGGATCGCCGGCGGCCAGCCCAAGGAGGGCGGCATCGCGCCGCTGGACGACCTGTTCGGCCGGGTGGCCAAGGCCTACCTGATCGGCGAGGGCGCGAGCGACTTCGGCAAGGTGCTCGAAGGCCGCGCGCCCTGCGTCCAGTCCGGCACCATCGAGGCGGCCACTGCCGCCGCCTTCGCCGACGCCGAGGCCAGTGGCGAGGACGCCATCGTCCTGCTGTCGCCCGCCTGCGCATCGTTCGACCAGTTCAGCGACTTCGAGGCCCGCGGCGAAGCCTTCCGCGCCGCCGTCGAGTCGCTTCAGCGACCCGCCCTCAAGGGAGCGCGCGCGTGAGCTACAGCCCGCACACCTTTCTCCGGTCCGACACCACGCGCGTCGGCAACTGGTGGTGGACGATGGACCGCTGGCTGCTTGGGGCGGTGTTCACCCTGATCACGCTCGGCGTCCTGCTGTCGTTCGGCACCAGCCCGGCGGCGGCGGCGCGCCTGCACTATGACGACGCCTTCCATTTCGCCATCCGCCAGTCGCTGTTCGGCGTGCTCGCCGCGGGTCTGGTGATCGGGGTCTCGATGCTCGAGGCCAGGACCATCCGCCGGGTGGCCTTCTTCATCTTCATCGCCATGATCCTCGTCATGGCCGCGCTGCCGTTCATCGGCCACGAGGCCAAGGGCGCGACCCGCTGGATTCACTTCGCCGGCTTCACGCTCCAGCCCTCCGAATTCATGAAGCCCGCCCTGATCGTGCTGGTCGCCTGGATGTTCGCCGAGGGCCAGAAGGGCGAGGGCGTGCCGGGCGTGTTCATCGCCTTCTGCCTCTATCTTCTGGCGGTGGGGCTGTTGCTGAAGCAGCCGGACCTCGGCCAGACGATCCTGATCACCGTCGCCTTCGGCGCGGCCTTCTGGATGGCCGGAGTGCCGATCAGCTGGATCATGGGCCTTGGCGCCGCGGCCGGCGTCGGCCTTGGCAGCACCTATTTCCTGCTGCCGCACGTCCAGGCGCGGGTCGAGACCTTCCTCAGCTCCGACAAGGCCGACAAGCATCAGATCACCCAGGCCTCCGAGGCCATCTGGGCCGGCCACTGGTTCGGCCGCGGACCGGGCGAGGGGGTGATGAAGCGCGGCGTGCCCGACATGCACACCGACTTCGCCTATTCGGTGCTGGCCGAGGAATACGGCCTGGTCTTCTCGCTGGCCCTGATCGGCCTGTTCGCCTTCCTCGTCGTGCGCGGCCTGTACAAGGCGCTGCGCCTGTCCGATCCGTTCGAGCAGGTGGCGGCCGCAGGGCTGTTCGTGCTGGTCGGATTGCAGGCGCTGATCAACGTGGCGGTGAACCTCAACATGATCCCGACCAAGGGCATGACCCTGCCGTTCATCAGCTACGGCGGTTCCTCGATGCTGGCCATGGGCCTGACCCTGGGCATGGCGCTCGGCCTGACCCGTCGTCGCCCCGGCGCCTACGCCACCAGCGAGGGTCTCGCCCGCGCCGGCGCCTTCGCGTAAGAGGCGCCGATGGCACAACGCGTCGCAGTCGTCGCCGCCGGGGGCACCGGCGGCCACATGTTTCCCGCCCAGGCCCTCGCCGAGGAACTGATCCGGCGCGGCTGGCGGATTCTGCTCGCCACCGATGATCGCGGCGCGATGTACGCCGACAAGTTCCCGGCCGACATCCGCATCAGCCTGTCGGCCGCCACGGCGAAGTCGGGCGACCCGATGGGCATGGCCAAGGCCGGCGTCGCGGTGCTGCGCGGCACACTGCAGGCGCGCGCCATCTTCAAGCGCATGGATCCGGCGGTCGTCGTCGGCTTCGGCGGCTATCCGTCGCTGCCGTCGCTGCTGGCCGCCCTGACCCAGGGCCGGCCGACGGTGATCCACGAGCAGAACGCCGTGTTCGGCCGGGTGAACCGCTTCCTCGCCTCGAAGGTCACGGCGGTCGCCTGCGCCTTCCCGACGCTGGAGCTGGCCTCGGCGAAGGTGAAGGCCTCGGCCCATGTGATCGGCAGCCCGGTGCGGCCCGAGATCCGGGCCCTCTACGACCAGCCCTATGAGGCCCCCGAGCCCGGCGGCCCGCTGCGGCTGCTGATCACCGGCGGCAGCCAGGGCGCCCGCCTGCTGTCGGAGCTGACGCCCGAGGCGATCCTGCGCCTGCCCGAGGACATCCGCGGCCGGCTGCAGGTGCAGCAGCAGACCCGCAAGGAGTCGATGGACAACGCCCGGCGCATCTACGCCAACGCCATGGTCAAGGCCGAGGTGGCGCCCTTCTTCCGCGACATGGCCGGACGGCTGTCCGCCGCCCACCTGGTGATCGGCCGCGCCGGCGCCTCGACGGTCTGCGAGTTGGCCGTCGCCGGAAAGCCGTCGCTGCTGGTGCCGCTGAAGATCGCCGCCGACGACCACCAGCGCTTTAACGCCAGGCTGCTGGCCGACGCCGGCGCCGCGGCCGTGGCGCTGGAGGACGAACTGACCGTCGAAAGCCTGGCCGGCGCGCTCAACGCCATGCTCAAGGACCCGGCCATGCTGACCCGCATGGCCGCCGGCGCCCGCTCGGTCGCACGGCCGGACGCGGCGGAAAAACTCGCCGATCTGGTCGAGCGGACGGCCTTGGGGTAAGCCGCTGGCCATGATCCAGCGTCGACGCCCCGTCCCCTTCGAAATCGGCCCCGTGCACTTCATCGGCATCGGCGGCATCGGCATGAGCGGCATCGCCGAAATCATGATC
>CANJYY010000279.1 GCA_947479185.1 Caulobacteraceae bacterium | reverse complement strand
GGGTCTGCAGGCGGCGGGCGAAGATCTCGACCACGCGGGCGATCTTGCTGATGCCGACGACGCGGTTGGTCGGCATGTAGGCCACGTAGGCCTTGCCGAGGAACGGCGCCATGTGGTGCTCGCAGTGGCTCTCCACCTCGATCTCGCGCAGCATGACGATGTCGTCGTAGCCCTGCACGTCCTCGAAGGTGCGGCTCAATTCCTTGGCCGGGTCGGCGGCATAGCCCTCGAACCATTCGGCATAGGCATCGACGACGCGCTTGGGCGTGTCGATCACGCCTTCGCGGCGGGGATCGTCGCCGGACCAGGCGATCAGGGTCCGGACGGCGTCCATCGCCTCTTCGCGCGTCGGGCGCTTGGCGGGTTCAAGATCAAGGCCGGGGGTGCCGATCAGGGTTCGCTCGCGGCTCATGGCGTCCATTTCGAGAGGATCTTCCCGGGGCTGAGTTGCGCCGGAGCGCCTGTCGCTCCGGAATGACGCGTGCCACCCCATTCACAGCGCGAGCAGCCGTGGCTTCGCTCGCGCCTGAAAGCTATATGGGGCTCACCGACGACCCGGCAAGCTCTTACCCAACGTCAGACGGACATGACCCTGAAGCTCTATGACACCATGGCCCGCGAAAAGCGGCCCTTCGTTCCCGCCGATCCCCAGCGGGTGACGATGTATGTCTGTGGACCGACGGTCTACGGCTTCGCCCACATCGGCAACGCCCGGCCGGTGGTGGTGTTCGACGTGCTGTTCCGTCTGCTGCGCTATGTCTACGGCCAGGACCGGGTGGTCTACGCCCGCAACGTCACCGACGTGGACGACAAGATCAACAAGAAGGCCGTCGACGAGGGCGTCGATATCCGCGTCATCACCGACCGCTATCTGGCGGCCTATGAAGAAGACATGGGCGCCCTCGGGGCCCTGTCGCCGACGCTGCAGCCGCGGGCGACCGAGAACATCGAGGCCATGCTGGGCCAGATCGGCGCCCTGATCGAGCGCGGCTGCGCCTATGCCGCCGAGGGCCATGTGCTGTTCGACACCCAGAGCTTCGCCGACTACGGCAAGCTGTCGGGCCGGCCGATGGACGACATGGTCCAGGTCGCCCGCGTCGATCCTGCCCCCTACAAGCGCCACCCGGCCGACTTCGTGCTTTGGAAGCCGTCCAAGCCGGGCGAACCGGTGTGGGACAGCCCCTGGGGCGCCGGCCGGCCGGGCTGGCATATCGAGTGCTCGGCGATGATCGAGGCCGTGCTCGGCCTGCCGATCGACATCCACGGCGGCGGCATCGACCTGCAGTTCCCGCACCATGAGAACGAGCTGGCCCAGGGGGTCTGCGCCCACGGCGGCGGCGAATACGCGCGCTACTGGATGCACAACGGCTTCCTCGACATGGCCGGCGAGAAGATGAGCAAGAGCCTCGGCAACGTCATCATCCCGCACGACCTGCTCAAGACCGTGCCGGGCGAGGTGCTGCGCTGGGCCCTGCTGAGCGCCCACTATCGCCAGCCGCTCGACTGGACCGGCGAGCTGATCGAGCAGAGCCGCAAGGCGATCGACCGGCTCTATGGCGCGCTGCAACGGGTCAAGGGGCTCGACGCCCCGCACAGCCCGCCGCCGGCGGCCTTCCTCGAGGCCCTGTCCGACGACCTGAACACGCCCAAGGCCTATGCCGAGCTGTTCGGCCTGGCCAAGACGCTGGAGACCGCCCACGGCGAGGCCAAGGTCCAGGCCAAGGCTGACCTGCTGGCCGCCGCCAACCTGCTGGGCTTCCTCGATGCCGACCCGGACGTCTGGTTCGCCGGCGGCGCCGATGACGACCTGCGCGGCAAGGTCGAGGCCCTGCTCGAAGCCCGCGTCGCGGCCCGCGCCGGCAAGGACTGGTCCGAGGCCGACCGCATCCGCGGCGAGATCGACGCGCTCGGCGTGATCGTCATGGATTCCCCGACGGGCGCCACGTGGCGGTTGAAAGAGTCTTCGTAGATCTTTCAAAATACCGCTCATCCCGGCGAAGGCCGGGACCCAGGCTTTTTCTGAAAGCCACGGGATGCGGATGTGACGAAAAAACACCTGGGTCCCGGCCTTCGCCGGGATGAGCGGATTTAGGGTATGGCGGTCAAGTTAGAGAGACGCATCGGCATCCAGGCGCCCGACGAGGTCGTCTGGGAGATCCTGTCGGACATCTCCGGCTGGGGCGACTGGACCGGGATCTATCCCGCGGCCCAGGGCGAGATTCGCATCGGTAACCGCTGGATCCTTGAGCTGGCGCTGCCGGGCGAGTCGTCGCGCACGATCAACCCGGTGATCCTCGACTGGGCGCCCTACGACCACATCCACTGGCGGCACGACATGCTGCGCGGCTGGGCCCGGACCGTGCGCTATCTCGAGATCGAGAAGATGGGCGAGGAGAACGTCATCTTCTCCAACGGCGAAATCTTCGACGGCCTGCTCGGCCCGACCATCGCCCGCCGCATGCGCCGCAAGCTGCTCGACGGCTTCGAGGCGATGAATGATGTGCTGAAGGCGCGCTCCGAGGCCCTGTGGGCGGACCGGAAATAGCCCTTGGGGACACGCACTGAAGTGCATGTCCCTGTGGAAGTGATTATCTAGGCCCCATGATCGACGACCTCTACAGCGCCCGCATCCTCACCCTGGCGGCCAACATGCCGCACGCGGGGCGGCTGGCCGCGCCGCAGGGGTCGGCGGAGAAGGTCGCCAAGCTGTGCGGCAGCAAGATCGTCGTCGATGTCGATCTGGACGCCGCCGGCAGGGTCGCCGGCTTCGCCCAGGACGTTCAGGCCTGCGCCCTCGGCCAGGCTTCGGCGGCGGTGCTGGGCGCCAATGTCATCGGGGCCGGACTTGACGAAATCTCAACCGCGCGCGATCAGCTTGCCGCGATGTTGAAGTCCGGTGGGCCCGCGCCTGCCGGACGTTTTGAGGATCTGGCCGTGCTGGCGCCCGTGAAGGACTATCCCGCCCGTCATGCCTCGACGCTTCTGGCGTTCGAGGCCGCGGTGGCGGCTGTCCGTCAGGCCACGACACGAACTAGCGGCGCCGACGCGGCTTGATCGCGCGCGCTGGCGCGTCGATAAGCGCCGGGACTCGTTCACCCACCCTCGTGTCGGCATGACCCTCTACGAACGCAGCGTTACGCTGGCGCACCGCGCCTACAAGCTCACGCTGTCCCCGTGGATCGGACGCCAGTGCCGCTTTCTGCCGACCTGTTCGGATTATGCGCGCGAGGCCCTGATCACGCACGGACCGGTTCGCGGCGGCTGGCTCGCCACGAAGCGTCTGTGCAGCTGCCATCCCTGGGGCCGCTCCGGATTCGATCCGGTGCCGCCACGAAAGTGCGAACCAGAACCATGATCGACCTGATCTTCCCCGACGGCTCCGTCCGTCAGTATCCGCAAGGCTCCAGCGGCCGCGACGTGGCCACGGCCATCTCGCCCTCGCTGGCCAAACGCACGCTGCTCGTCCGTCTCGACGGCCAGCTGCTCGACTTCGACCGCCCGCTGCCCGGCGGCGGCAAGGTCGAGTTCGTTGACCGCAATGATCCTGATGCGCTGGACACCATCCGCCACGACACGGCCCACGTACTGGCCGAGGCGGTTCAGGAGCTGTTCCCCGGCACGCAGGTGACGATCGGCCCGAACGTCGATGACGGCTTCTATTACGACTTCGCCCGCGACGAGCCGTTCAGCACGGACGACTTCGCGGCGATCGAAAAGCGCATGGCCGAGATCGTCGACCGCGACGAGAAGATCGTCCGCGAAGTCTGGAACCGGGCCGACGCCATCGCCCACTTCAACGCGATCGGCGAGCAGTACAAGGCCGAGATCATCGAGGGCATCCCGGCCGACCAGGACGTGACGCTGTACCGTCAGGGCAAGTGGGCCGACCTCTGTCGCGGGCCGCACCTGCCGTCGACGAAGCATATCGGCAAGGCGTTCAAGCTGACCAAGCTGGCCGGCGCCTACTGGCGCGGCGACCAGGCAAACGCCCAGCTGCAGCGCATCTACGGCACGGCCTGGGCCAGCCAGGCCGACCTCGACGCCTATCTGCTGCGCGTCGAGGAGGCCGAGAAGCGCGATCACCGCAAGCTGGCCACCGAGCTCGACCTGCTCAGCTTCCCCCAGGCATTGGGTGGCGGCCTCGCCGTGTGGCACCCCAAGGGCGGCATCGTGCGCAAGCTGATGGAGGACTACAGCCGTGAACGGCACCTCCACGGCGGCTACCAGTTCGTGTACACGCCGCACCTCGCCAACGCGAACCTGTTCGAGACCTCCGGTCACCTCGGTTGGTACAAGGACG
>CANJYY010000278.1 GCA_947479185.1 Caulobacteraceae bacterium | reverse complement strand
TCGGCTGATGCCTCGCTCCTCACCATGACGGGCTAAGGTGGTCGTGATCCTGAGGAGCGGACCCTCAGGTCCGCGTCTCGAAGGACGCAACATCTCGCAATCCGCGCCATCGTCCCCTATCTACCCGCGCCATGACCGACACCATCCTTCCCGCCGCCGACGATCTCGTCGCCACCTTCCAGATCGAGGGCTGGCCCGTGCGCGGCCGCATCGTCCGCCTGGGCGACGCTGTGCACGAGATCCTCACCCGCCACGCCTATCCGGAGGCCGTGGCCAACCTGCTCGGCGAGGCCTGCGCCCTGGCGGCCCTGGTCGGCTCCAGCCTGAAGTTCGACGGCCGGCTGATCGTCCAGGCCCAGGGCGACGGCCCGGTGGCCTATGTGGTGGTCGACTACGACACCGCCGGCGCCCTGCGCGGCTACTGCCGTTATGACGCCGACCGCGTCGCCGAGCTGACCACCGGCTTCATCCGCCCCGGCGCCAAGTCCCTGCTCGGCCAGGGCGTGTTCATCATGACCGTCGACCAGGGCCCGGACATGGACCGCTACCAGGGCGTCACGGCCATCGAGGGCGAGACCCTGGCCCTATGCGCCGAACAGTATTTCGCCCAGTCCGAACAGACCCCCACCCGCATCCGCCTGGCCGTGGGCCAGGCCGACAGCGGCGAGGGCCCGACCTGGCGCGCCGGCGGCCTGCTGATCCAGAACATCGCCGGCGACGAGACCCGCGGCGACACCGCCGACGCCTGGGTCCGCGCCCAGGCCCTGTTCGAGACCACCGGCGAGGACGAGCTGATCGACCCGACCCTGCCGGCCGAGACCCTGCTCTGGC
The DNA here is from genome assembly GCA_947479185.1 of Caulobacteraceae bacterium. GTDB lineage: Bacteria > Pseudomonadota > Alphaproteobacteria > Caulobacterales > Caulobacteraceae > Caulobacter. The sequence continues at coordinate 3,493 of CANJYY010000278.1, read as the reverse complement.
GGCTGTTCAACGAGGACGGCGTGCGCCTGTTCGAGCCCAAGGCCCTCAAGGCCTTCTGCCGCTGCTCGGCCGAGCGCATCGCCGGGGTGCTGGAAAGCTTCAGCCTCGAGGAACGTCTCGACATGGTCGAGGACGACGGCATGGTGCGCGTGACCTGCGAATACTGCGCCCGCGTCTACGAGATGGACCCGCCGACGGCGGGGTAACCCCCAACCGCTCATCCCGGCGACCCGCAGGGCGGCGCGCAGCGCCAACGCCGGGACCCAGGTTTTTTATGTCTCGCCGCCCTGACAGGCTCAGCGGTTGAACGGACCGCGCCGAAAATGCCTGGGTCCCGGCCTGCGCCGGGATGAGCGGCGTGGGGGAACCCGCTACCCCGCCGGCGTCAGCGAAATATCCACCAGGATCTCGGCCGAGATATCCTCCAGCGCCGTCTGCACCGCCTCGGCCGCCAGCCCGGCGGGCAGGGCCAGGGTCGCGGCCATGTGGAACATCGGCGCGCCGGAATGGGCCCCGGTCACGACCCAGGTGCGGAAGGTCTCGATGTTGGCGCCCAGCCCGCCGAGCGCGGCGGTCACCTCGTTGACGATGCCCGGCCGGTCCTGGCCGACGAGGTCAAGCTGCAGCGCCTGACCCGCCGCGGCCGCCGGCGCATCCCGCGCGGGAACGATGCGCACCGCCAGCCCCTCGGCGTCGACCCGCCCCACGGCCTCGCGCAGCGCCTCCAGCCGCTCCGGCGCCAGCGCCACCAGCACCGAGCCGACATACAGTCCGCCCAGCTGGCTCAGGTGACTCTCCAGCCAGTTCCCCCCGGCCGCCAGCACCGCCCCCGCCAGCGCACTGGTCAGACCCGGCCGGTCACTGCCGACAACGCTGAGGATGTAGTGGGACATGGCGGGGGCTCTTGTGGGGGAGGGGATGATAGCGGTAGTCGATTTGTTGCTTGTCGAAAAAAGGGTGTGTGTCCCGGTCTGAGCGCTGCTCAGCCCGCTCCGTCGTCCGCCGCGACCAGCGCCTGACAGGCCCGCCAGCTGGCCAGGCCGAGCCAGGGGAAGACCACCACCAGGGCCGCGAAGCCGGTCGCGGCCGAGGCCAGCAGCAGGACGGTGATGATCGCCGCCCACAGCAGCAGCGGGAAGAAGTTGGCGTTGACCGCCCGCACGCTGGTGGCCACGGCGGCGAAGACGTTGGCGTTCGGGTTGAGCAGCATCGGGGCGGAGACGACCACCAGGGCGTAGGTCACGAAGGCCAGCGCCCCGCCGGTCAGGGCGCCGGTCAGCAGCATGCCGTGCCCGTCGCGCGAGCGGATGGCGAAGTCGACCAGCGAGGCGACGTCGCGATGCACCTGGAAGGTCGACAGGCCGTAGACGACCTGCGCCACGCGGCCCCAGAGGAAGTAGATCAGCACCAGCAGCAGGCTGAGATAGGCGACGTCCTGGCGGAAGGCGGCGCGGACGAACAGGATCTGGCCGAGGCCCGGCCGCTCGCCCAGCGCCAGCCTGCGGCCCGCTTCATACGGGCCCATGGCGAGGATCGGGGCGATGATCACGAACCCGGCGGTCAGGGCCAGCACCCAGAAGGCGCCGTTGGTGGCGTAGACGCCGTAGCACAGGGCGAAGCTGGCGGCGGCGACGGCCAGTCCGTAGAGCAGAAGCGGCCCGGGGGCCTTCCACAGGTCGGACCAGCCGCCCGCCAGCCAGCCGAAGGGCGCCGAAAGACCGATTGTCCGGATGGCCGGCAGTCCGAGGGTCGTGTCCATGTTTCCTCCCGTCGCCTCTGCGGGCGATCCCGAGGGAAGCATGTCGAGCCGCCGGATCGCTGACAAGCGCCCGGCCGCAGAATTGACCGGACGGCCGTCGGCGGGTTTCGCGGGCTAGTTCAGCCGCCGCCGCGCGCCGGGCAGGTGCAGGGAGAACGCGGGGATCTCGACCTCGAAGGCCTCGCCGGCGGCGGTGACCATCTGATAGGTCCCGCGCATGGCGCCGGACGGGGTGCCCAGCGGGCAGCCGGACTGGTAGCGGAAGGCCTCGCGCGGCCCCAGCACCGGCTGCTCGCCGACCACGCCCTGGCCGCGGACCTCCTCGACGCGGTTCCTGGCGTCGGTGATCACCCAGTGGCGCGAGACGAGCGTCACGGTGTCGGTCCCGTGGTTCTCGATCTCGATGGTGTAGATCCAGATCCAGCGGCCGGTGTCGGGGCTGGATTCCTCGGGCGAATAGGCCGGCGAAACGCGCACGAGGATGTCGCCCGTGCGGGCGGTGTAGACCGGACTGTCCGGGCTGCCCCGGCGGTTGATGCGACCCATGGGTCCTGCTCGATACTCAGAGGGCGGCGTCGAGCGCCCGGGCGACGTCGCGGGAGAGGTCCTTCAGGTCCTCGAGGCCCACCGACATGCGCACGTAGCCCTCGGTCAGGCCGATCTCCAGACGATTCGCCTCCGGCATGGCCCTGTGGGTCGTCGTGGACGGGTGGGTGGCCATCGACTTGGCGTCGCCGAGGTTGTTGGAGATGTCGATGATCTCCAGCGCGTCGAGGAACCGCCAGGCGGCCTCGCGGCTGCCTAGGTCGAAGGCCAGCAGGTTGGAGAAGCCGCTCATCTGCGCCCGGGCGACGGCCGCCTGCGGGTGGTCGGCGCGGCCCGGATAGAGCACGCGCTTGACCGCCTTGTGGTCGCCGATCTGGTCGGCCAGGGCGGCGGCGCTGTCGGTCTCGCGCCGCACGCGCAGGTCCAGCGTCTCCAGACCCTTGAGCAGGATCCAGGCGTTGAACGGCGACAGCGCCGGGCCGGTGTGGCGGATGATGTCGCGATAGGCCTCTTCGAGCAGGTCCTTCGCCCCGAGGATCGCCCCGCCCAGGACGCGGCCCTGGCCGTCGATGTGTTTGGTCGCCGAATAGACGACGACGTCGGCGCCGAGCTCGAGCGGCTTCTGGAAGATCGGCGTGGCGAACACGTTGTCCACGACAACCTTCGCCCCCGCGGCGTGGGCGATCCTGCACACCGCGGCGATGTCGGTGATTTCCAGCAGCGGGTTGGCGGGGCTCTCCAGCAGCACCACCTTCGTGTTCGGCCGCATGGCCGCTTCCCAGGCCTTCAGGTCGGTGGCGTCCACGAGCGTGGTCTCGACGCCGAAGCGGGGCAGCCAGGTCTGGACGATCCAGTTGCAGGAGCCGAACAGCGCCCGGCCGGCGACCAGATGGTCGCCCGCCTTGAGCAGGCCGGTCAGGGCGGTGTGCACCGCCGCCATGCCCGAGGCCAGCGAGCGGCAGTATTCGGCGCCCTCGAGCAGGGCCAGCCGCTCCTCGAACATCTGCGTCGTCGGGCTGCCGTAGCGGGCATAGATGAAGCCCGGGTCCTCGCCGGAAAAGCGCCGGTCGGCGGCCTCGGCGCTTTCATAGGCGAAGCTCTGCGTCAGATAGAGCGCCTCGGAGATCTCGCCGAAGTTGCTGCGCATCAGGCCGCCGCGGATCAGACGGGTGGAGGGCTCCCAGGTCT
>CANJYY010000277.1 GCA_947479185.1 Caulobacteraceae bacterium | reverse complement strand
GCCATCGCCATGATGTTCGCCCTGGCCCGCCAGATGCCCGCCGCCGACGCCTCCACCCAGGCCGGCAAGTGGGAGAAGAACCGCTTCATGGGCGTGGAGCTCTACGCCAAGACGCTGGGCCTGATCGGCGCCGGCAACATCGGCTCGATCGTCGCCGACCGGGCGCTGGGCCTGAAGATGAAGGTCATCGCCTTCGACCCCTTCCTGTCGCCGGAACGGGCCATCGAGATCGGCGTGGAGAAGGTCGAGCTGGAAGACCTGCTGGCCCGCGCCGACGTCATCACCCTGCACACGCCGCTGACCGACAAGACGCGCAACATCCTGTCGGCCGAGGCGCTGGCGAAGACCAAGAAGGGCGTGCTGATCGTCAACTGCGCCCGCGGCGGCCTGGTCGACGAGGTCGCCCTGCGCGCCCTGCTCGACAGCGGCCACATCGGCGGCGCGGGCTTTGACGTGTTCGTCACCGAGCCGGCCAAGGAAAACCCGCTGTTCGGCAGCGACAAGGTCGTGGCCACCCCGCACCTCGGCGCCAGCACCAACGAGGCGCAGGAGAACGTCGCCCTGCAGGTCGCCGAACAGATGAGCGACTACCTGCTGACCGGCGCCGTGACCAACGCCCTCAACAGCCCCTCGATCACGGCGGAAGAAGCCCCGCGCCTGAAGCCCTTCGTGGCCCTGGCCGAGAAGATCGGCGCCTTCGCCGGCCAGATGGTCGACTTCGGCATCACCGCAATCGACATCGCCTACGAAGGCGACGTCGCGGCGCTGAACGTCAAGCCGATGACCAGCGCGGCGCTCGCCGGCGTGCTGCGGCCGATGCTGGCGGAGATCAACATGGTCTCGGCCCCGGCCGTGGCCAAGGAGCGCGGCATCGTCGTCTCCGAGAGCCGCCAGGAGCAGAGCCCCGTCTATGAAAGCCTGATGCGCATCACCATCACCACCGAGAAGGGCAAGCGCTCCTTCGCCGGCACGGTGATCGGCGGCGCGCCGCGCATCGTCGAGGTCAAGGGCATGGAGCTGGACGCGGCCTTCTCGCCGGCCATGCTGTACGTCAACAACCTCGACAAGCCTGGCTTCATCGGGGCCCTGGGCATGCTGCTGGGCGAGGCGGGCGTCAACATCGCCACCTTCAACCTCGGCCGGGTCAGCGCCGATGCGGACGCCATCGCCCTGGTCGGCGTGGACCAGGCCCCGGACGCGGCCCTGCTGGCCCGCATCCAGGCCCTGCCGCACGTCAAGGAAGCCCGCGCGCTGGTGTTCTGAAGAATGGGGACATGTACCGCCTTCGGTACGTGTCCCCGCCGCTTCGACGCTGACGGGGACACGCACTGAAGTGCATGTCCCCGGAGCCACCGACGGAACGGATCAGCCAAGCATACGCTTAACCTTCCGCACCGCGACACGGTCGCCTGGGGAATTCGCGCATGTCTATCCTGATCTTCGCCATCATCGTTCTGGTCGTCGCCGCCCTGATTACCTGGGCGGTACAGAAGCTGCCCCTGCCGTCGCCGTTCGGCGCGATCATCCAGGCGCTTATCCTGGTCGCGGCGGCCGTGGTCATCGCCCAGCGGGCGGGCCTGTTCTAGCCTACACCGGACGGGGACACGCACGCCGGTGCATGTCCCCTCGCCCGGTCAGGCGTGCAGAATCGCCGCGGCGATGTGGTCCGGCGTCTGGCCGGTCAGGTCCTTGGCGATCTCACCGATCAGCCTGGCCTGCAGCGTCTTGTGCCAGTGCTTGCGCAACTCGCCGAGCGTCCTGGGCGCGGCGATCACGACCAGATCGCCGAGCTTGCCCGACAGGGCCTGGGCATTGAGCATCGCCGCCACGCCGGCCGCGAAGCCGTCTTCGCCGTGGGCGTCATGGTCGGGGTTGGCCGAACTGGCGTGATGGCCCGTCGAGACCGCCCCCTTGCCCACCGCGGGCGTCGGCAGGGCCTCGAGTTTCACCGTCTCATGGCCGGTGTTGTGGAACATCACGAGCTTGCCGCCGTCGACGACGGCCACCGTGGCGCCTGTGGGAAGAATCATCGGGTGTTCTCTCTCTTGTATGGGCCTGCTAACGGCTGGCAGAGAGCGCGGTTGCGGGTGGGGCGCTTTGACCTGCGTCATGGGCGGGTCAGGCGGTGAATCGCGGCGCGGCGGGTTTCCGCCGCCTGCGAAGGAAAAGCGGCGGCTTCCATCACCATGGGGAACGCAATCTATTGGGTCAGGGTCGGAGCTTCGGTCGCCGGCCGTCAGCGCGACGAGACGCGTCGTCCCGGGAGAGACCCCAATGTCCACCGCCTCCAAGACTGACGAAGCCATGCATCCGACCGGCGAGGACCGGGCCTGGAGCGAGAGCTACTATTTCAACTTCGTCGATCCGACGTCCGGCGTCGGCATGTTCACCCGCATGGGCTTCAGGCCCGGGAACGGCTGGGCGGACGCCCTGCACGCCGTCTATCTGGGCGGCCAGCGGGTGGCCTTCACCTATGGCCGCCGCGATATCGGCAAGGACCTGACCGCCTATGACGGCGATCTGAAGGTCGGAGACCTGGCGCTGACCTGCGAGACGCCGTTCAAACGCTGGACGGTCGCCTACGATGGCCCGGCGCAGGACATCGCCGACGGCGCCATTCTCGTCACGCCCGCCAAGGAGCGGCCGGACGGCTGGTTCACCCCCGCCGATCTTTCCATGACCGTGGACGTCGAAGCCCTGACCGAGCCGCACTATGCCGCCAACGGGGCGCACGGCCACTTCGAACAGAGCATTCGCGCGACCGGCAGCCTGACCATCGGCGGCGAGGAGATCGCCTTCGACGGCTACGGGGTGCGCGACAAGTCGTGGGGGCCGCGCAACTGGGGCGGGGCCAGCGCCGGAAGCGGCGCGCCGATGGCGGGTTCCACCGCCGAGTCGCCCCGTCCGTTCGTCTTCTGGTTCTCGATGAACTTCGGCGCGGACGTCTCCCTGGGCGGCGCCTGCTTCCGCCGGGCCGACGGGACGATGACAGGCGAGGGCTGGATCCAGGACGGCGACGGGATGGACGCGTTCGAGGACGTGGCGGTGGAGACGACCTTCCGTCCCGGCTCCATCCTGCACGACGCCGTCACCCTGACCGGGCGCACGGGCAAGGGCCGCGCGATCCGCATCGAGGGCCAGGTGCTGAGCATGTGTCCGACCAAGATCCCGTTTCCGGGCGGCGCCACCTTCGTCAACGAGGGTCTGGCGAAGTTCGTCATGGACGGGCGAGACGGCTTCGGCATCGCCGAGTCCTGGCACAACGTCACGAAATAGCGGCCCGCTACCCCTTCGCGCGCTTGCGCACGAACATCGCCGCGTCGGCCTCGGCCAGGGCGGTTTCGGGGTCGGCGCCGGCCTCGACCGGGCGGATGCCGTAGCTGACGCGGATCGGCGCCGACCAGTCGCCGAGGTTCATCGGGGTGTCCTCGATGACCTTGCGCAGGGTCTCGGCCTTGCCGGCGGCGGTCTCCAGATCGGCCTGGACCAGGACGACCGCGAATTCGTCGCCGCCGAGCCGGCCGACGACGTCGGTCTCGCGCGTATTGGCCAGCAGACGGTCGGCGACCTCGCGCAGGGCGGCGTCGCCGGCGGCGTGGCCGAACCTGTCGTTGATCGCCTTGAAGCCGTCGAGGTCGAAATAGACCAGGCTGGCCGGCGAGCCGTAGCGGGCGGAGAAGGCGCCGACCCGGTGCAGCTCGCGCATGAAGGCCCGGCGATTGAGCAGCGGGGTCAGCACGTCGCGATCGGCCAGGGCCTCGACCTCGGTCAGTCGGCCCTTCAGGCGCGAGACTTCGCCGCGCAGGTCATCGACCTCGGTCAGCAGGGTCTTGATGGCGCCCTGCACCGCCGGGGTCAGGTCGGCTTCGGTCAGGCCGAGGAAGGCGGTCTTGTCGGCCGGGGCGGCCGACGACGCCGTCGCCTGGGCGCCCGCCTGCGCCAGGGCGCGCTTGCGGATCGCGGAGAAAGACTCAGCCCGTGCGCCGCCGATTTTCATGTGAGAATCATACCACGTTACCCACCCGTACGGGAATCTGACGCATCGGTTGCGGCGTCACAAGCGGCGCCTATACTCCGCGACCTTCCAGCACAGGGATTTCCGGGCTGCTGGGCAGGGGATGACATCGAAATGAGCGCAAGCCCGCCGGTCGCCATCATCATGGGCAGCCGCTCTGACTGGCCGACGATGAAACACGCCGCCGACAGCCTCGACGCGCTGGGCGTGGCCTATGAGACAAAGATCGTCTCGGCCCACCGCACGCCGGACCGGATGTTCGCCTTCGCCCGGGGCGCCAAGGCGGCCGGGTTCCAGGTGATCATCGCCGGGGCCGGCGGCGCCGCGCACCTGCCGGGCATGACCGCCTCGATGACCGACCTGCCGGTGCTGGGCGTGCCGGTGGAGAGCAAG
>CANJYY010000276.1 GCA_947479185.1 Caulobacteraceae bacterium | reverse complement strand
CAGCTTCTTCCGTCCCGCCCTGCCCGGGGCCATCACCGGCATCGGCCGGGTGGTCCGCTGGGGCAAGACCATCGCCTTCACGGAGGGCGAACTGCGCGACGCCGAAGGTCGCACCCTGGCCAGGGCCACTGGAACCGCCATGCCGACCCCGGTCACCCGGTACAAGGCCTGAGATCAGTGCACAGGGGGCTTCTCGCGATCATCGGATTGCTGGCCTTCTGCCTCGCCGGCCCCGTTTCCGCCGCCAATGCGCCGGCGAGCCCGTTCAACAACTGGGCGTCGATCGTCGTGGCCGGAGACTGGCGCGCCCATGACGGCGGCCCGACCGAGGCCTTCGACAACGCCCGCCGCGACGTCGCCGCCACCCTGGTCGCCCTGGGCTTCAGCCCCGAGGCGATGACCCAGTTCTCCAGCCGCCCCGAACGCTACGCCGACACCGCCCCCGAACGCCTGACCGCCCAGTCGATGGTCGATGCGCTGAAGGCCGCCACCGCCGCCGCCCCTGCCGGGTGTCTCGTCTACTATACCTCCCACGGCACGCCCCAGGGCGCGGTGCTCGACGTGATGGGCAGGCCGTACATGTTCTCGCCGTCGGAGATGGCCGCCCTGCTGGACGAAGCCTGCCCCGACCGGCCGACGATCGTGATCGTCTCGGCCTGCTTCTCCGGCGTCTTCGTGCCTTGGCTCGCGGGGCCCCAGCGCATGGTCATGACCGCCGCCCGGCCCGACCGCAGCTCGTTCGGCTGCAGCTCGGAGGACCGGTATCCGTTCTTCGACGCCTGCTTCCTCGAGTCGGTCGGCGCGGTGCGCAACTTCACCGCGCTCGCCCCGGCCATCCAGGGCTGCGTCACGCGCCGCGAGGCCCAGATGCAGCTGTCGCCGCCGTCCGAGCCCCAGGTGGCGATCGATGGCGCCCTGCGGCTGCGGCTGGGCATGATGCCCTTCCCGGCCGGCGCACGGGGCGTTCAGACGCCGCCGTCGACAGACTGACCTTTGCCCGGCGTCCCCGGCGCCCTAGAAGTCCGTTGACCACCTAATCCCCGGGGACATCTCCTTGCCATCGTCCGTCAAAGCCGCGCTCGCGGCTGCGCTCTCCATTCTGATCGCTGTCGCCCCGGCGGCCAGCCCGGCGCAGAGCCCCCCGCCGCCGCCCGTCCTCGCGCCGGTCCCGGCGCCCCTGGCGATGCCCGGCGTGACGGCCCTGCCGCCGGCCGAGCTGGAAGCCTATGTCGACGGCATGGTGCGCGACGCCATGGCGGCCGACCGCATCCCGGGCGTCACCATCTCGGTGGTCCAGAACGGCCAGGTGGTGCTCAAGAAGGGCTACGGCTTCGCCCGCCTGGGCCCCGCGGCTCCGGTCGATCCGGATCGTACGCTGTTTCGCATCGCCTCGATCTCCAAGACCTTCACCTGGATCGCGGTGATGAAGGAGGTCGAGGCCGGCCGCATGCGGCTCGACGCGCCGATCAACCTCTACCTGCCGGAGAAGATCCAGGTCCGTGACCAGGGCTTCGACCATCCGGTGCGGGTCATCGACCTGATGGGCCACGCGCCCGGCTTCGAGGACCGCGCGCTGGGCCAGCTGTTCGAGCGCGACGCCGATCGCGTCCGGCCGCTCGACGTCTATCTGCGCCAGGAACGTCCCCGCCGCGTGCGCGAGCCGGGCGTCGCCCCGGCCTATTCCAACTACGGCGTGGCCCTCGCCGGCGCGGCCGCCGCCTGGGTCTCGGGCAAGCCGTACGAGCGGCTGATCGAGAGCGAGATAACCGGCCCTCTGGGCATGCGCCACACGACGTTCCGCGAGCCCTATCCGGCCCGCAAGGACCTGCCCACGCCCCTGTCCGCCGGCCTCGCCCGCGACATGGCCACGGGCTTCCTGTGGACGGGCGCCGGCTGGCGTGAACGGCCCTATGAATTCACGACCCAGGTCGCGCCCGCGGCCGGCGCATCGACCACAGCCGGCGACATGGCCCGCTACATGACGATGATCCTCGGCGGCGGCGTGCTGGACGGCGTTCAGGTCTACAGCCCGGCCACGGCGGCCGGCTTCAACCGCGTGCAATCGCGGCCTGCCCCGGGCGTCTCGGGCTTCGCCCACGGCTTCCGCGAGTTCCAGCTGCCCGGCGGCCGCAGCGGCTGGGGTCACGACGGCGTGCTGCTGTCGTTCCGCTCCTCGATGGTCGTCGTCCCGTCGCTGAAGATGGGCGTGTTCATCGCCACCAACTCCGAGACGGGCGAGCGCCTGACCAACCAGATCACCGGCCGCATCGTGCAGCGCTTCTATGGTCCGCCCCCGGCCCTGCCGGACGCCGGCTCGCCGTGGCTGAAGCAGAACGCCGACCGCTTCAGCGGCGAATACGTCAGCACGCGCCGCTCCTATCGCGGCCTGGAGCAGTTCATCGGCCTGATCGACGCCCGCACCCGGGTGGCCGTGACCGAGGCCGGCTATCTGCGCTTCACCAGCCGCGACGGCTCGTCCCTCTGGGTCCCGGAAGGGACCGGCGGCCAGTTCCGCGAGATGAGCGGCTGGCGGCGGATGAGCTTCGTCATGAAGGACGGCCGGGCGTCGGCCTACTATCCCGCCTCGGGCACGGTGATGTTCCAGCGGGCGGGTTTCTTCGGCGCCCAGGGGTGGCTGGTCAATCTGGCCGTCCTGGCGCTGATCGCGGCCCTCGCCACCCTCGGCGGCCTGATGATGCGCGACCGCAAGGAGCATCGCGAGACGCCGATGCAGCGCCGGGCCAGCCTGATGCAGACGACCCAGGCGATTCTCTGGCTTCTCGCCTTCGCGACCCTGGCGATCTGGGCCGACAAGGCCGAGGACGTGGCGGCGATCTTCTTCGACTGGCCCGGCGGCTGGATGCTGACCGCCTCGTCCTGCGCCCTGGTGGCGGCCTTCCTGGCGGTCGTGACGCTGGTCCTGCTGCCGTTCATCTGGCGCGGCGGACGGCGGGTCGAGAGCTGGACGGTCGGCCGCAAGCTGCGCTTCACGGTCACCACCCTGATCTATGTCGGCCTGTCGCTGGTGCTGCTGTTCCGCGGCGCACTCGTGCCTTGGGCGAGCTGACTTTCCACGCCCGCGACACTGCGCCACCTTTCTGGCGCCACCCTCGCATCCCCAGGATGGAAACGGGTGGTTCGGGGTGGTTGTCGTGTCAAAAGAAGACGGTCTGACCTTTGGTCTGGCGGGGCTCGTGGCCTTTCTGGTCTCGACCTCCTGGTACGCGGCCTTCGGGGCGGGTCTGCTGCAGAAGGCCTTCTGGTTCTACGCGGTCAACGCCTTCCTCGTCGGCGGCGCGGTGGTGTTCCTGTTCCATGTGGTGACACGCCTGCGTCACCTGCCGCGCCGCAAGCGCCTGCTGGCGGCGGCGATCTTCGCCGCGCCCGGCCTGATCGGCGCTGGCGTCATGCTGGCGCTGTTCAAGAACATCTTCCCGGAATGGGACCCGGTCAGCATCGGCCGCTACGGCGCCTTCATCCTGGTGGGCGACGCCCTGCTGGCGGGGCTGGCTCTGGACCGGACGAAGAAAGCTTTGTCACGCGCACGGTGACCCGTTCGCGGTCGCCCGGGCGTCGCTCGACCAGCAGGCGGGCGACCTGGGCGTCGTCGTGGAACGTATAGCCCTTGATCGCGTCGAGGATCGCCTTGGCCAGGTTGTCGAGGTCCATCCACGGCGGATCGCCCTCGTAGTCCATGTAGATCTCGACGCCGAAGTCGCCCCAGCTCGGCCGCGCGCCGCGCCAGTCCTTGCGGAAAAACTCGTAGATCAGCGGCTTGTAGTATTTCGCCTGGGTCGTCAGCCCGTCGACCACGAGCTCGAAAACGCCGCCGCCCTCCCGCGCGCGCACCTTCCCCCGGGCTGTCCAGTCGTCGGTCATAGCCGTGCATAACGCCTTGCACGCTTGCAGTCTCGCGCCCCGGCGCTAAACCGGCGCTGCAAGTTTCGCCGGGAAAGATCATGACCGCCACGCGCACCGAGACCGACACCTTTGGCCCCATCGAAGTGGCCGCCGACCGCTACTGGGGCGCCCAGTCGCAACGCAGCCTGGGCAACTTCAAGATCGGCTGGGAAAAGCAGCCCCTGCCCGTCGTCCGGGCCCTGGGCATCGTCAAGCGCGCCGCCGCCGAGACCAACCTGGCGCTGGGCAAGCTGGACCCGAAGGTCGCCGAGACCATCGTCGCCGCGGCCAACGAGGTCATCGACGGCAAGCTGAACGACCACTTCCCGCTGGTCGTCTGGCAGACCGGCTCGGGCACCCAGTCGAACATGAACGCCAACGAGGTGATCTCGAACCGCGCCATCGAGATGCTGGGCGGCGAGATGGGCTCCAAGAAGCCCGTCCACCCCAACGACCACGTCAACATGAGCCAGTCGTCGAACGACACCTATCCGACGGCCATGCACAT
>CANJYY010000275.1 GCA_947479185.1 Caulobacteraceae bacterium | reverse complement strand
CGAGCCCTTGAGCAGGGCCAGGGAGATCGGGTCGACCAGGGCTGCTGCGCCGTCGCATTCGATCCGCAGATCGTCCGGCTCGCCCTCGGGCACCAGATCGAAGCGGTACTGGAAGCCGGAACAGCCGCCGCCGTCGACAGCCACGCGCAGCAGCAACGGCCGGCCTTCGGTCGCGCTGATGGCGTGAAGCCTTCTGGCGGCCTGTTGGGACAAGGTTACGGCGGTGCTGGTCATGCTGTGGAAACTCTCTCCCGTCCTATATGTGCAACCCTGGGCCCCGGGGAAAGGGGCGATCGACTTTCCGGACCGCCTGATGTCGCAATCCTTCCAGCCGCCGCCGCGCGCGCCCTACGCCGAGAACCCCGTCCTGTCGCGGGGGCGACGGCATCCGGAGGCGGAAAGCCGCAATCGCACCCCGTTCGCCCGCGACCGCGACCGGATCATCCATTCGACGGCCTTCCGGCGGCTGAAGGAAAAGACCCAGGTGTTCGTCGCCCACGAAGGCGACCACTACCGCACCCGGCTGACCCACTCGCTGGAGGTGGCGCAGATCGCCCGCTCGATCTCCACGGCCCTCGGTCTCGACAACGACCTCGCCGAGACCGTGGCTCTGGCGCACGACCTCGGCCATCCGCCGTTCGGCCACGCCGGTGAGGACCAGCTCGACGACAGCATGAAGCCGTGGGGCGGCTTCGATCACAACGTCCAGACCTTTCGCGTGGTGGCCAAGCTCGAGCACCGCTATCCGGACTTCGAAGGGCTCAACCTGACCTGGGAGACGCTCGAGGGCGTCATCAAGCACAACGGCCCGGTGACCGGAATGCTCGACCGGCCATCCTGGAGCATGGTCCGCGACTGCGACCGGGAATGGCCCCTGCGGCTCGACAGCTGGGCCTCGGCGGAGGCCCAGGTTGCGGCCATCGCCGACGACATCGCCTACAACAATCACGACGTGGATGACGGCGTTCAGGCCGGGCTGTTCCGGCTGGACGAACTGCTCGATGTGCCGCTGATCGGGCCGATCCTGCACGGGGTGCGGGCCGACCGGCCGGGGCTGGACGAACGGCTGACGCGGCTCGAGGCCGTTCGGCGGATGATCGGGGCGATGATCGACGACGTCATGGGCGAAACCCTGCGCCGGGCCAGCGCCACCGGCGTCGCCTCGCCCGAAGACGTGCGCGGGCTCAACCACGCCCTGGTCGCCTTCTCGCCGGACATGCTCGAGGACCTGTCGCGCCTGCGCGCCTTCCTGATGGAGCGGATGTACCGCCACTGGAAGGTCAACCGCACCCGCAGCCAGGCCAAGCGGATCCTCGCCGACATGTTCTCGCTGTTCCAGGCCGAGCCGGAGGTGCTGCCGGAGGAGTGGTTCGCCCTGTCGCAGAACCGCGACGACGCGGCGCGAGCGCGGGTGGTCTGCGACTATATCGCCGGCATGACAGACCGCTTCGCCATCGAGGAACATCGCCGACTGTTCCAGATGGATACCTGGAACTGACGCTACGGCATTAACGGTTTGGCAACGTGAAATTAACTGTTTGGTAGCGACCTTGCGGCGCTGGCGGCCCCGCGCCGCGCTTCGGTAGACTGGTCGGCGTCAGCGCGCGATTCGCTGTGACGTCCGGTCCGCCGCTCCCTGGAGCCCAGTTTGATGTCCGACCCCGATCGTGGCGCCTATACGCCCCCGACCGACTCCCCGCTGACCTTCGACGCCCGCCGCCCGGTTCGCGGCGCGGGCGGCAATTCCTCGACCCTGATGATCAGCGCGATCATCCTGGTGCTGCTGGTCGCGGGGGCCGGATTCTGGCTCTACAAGGACGGCCAGCGCGGCGCCAATGACGAGCCGCGCCCGGTCGGCGCCGTGGTCGCCGAGACCCGCGCCCCACCGCCGGCCCAGGTCCAGCCCGAGGACGAGAGCGCCGGTCTGCAGATCTACAAGGACGACGCCGCCGGCGACGCCGCGCCGACCTTCGCGCCCGGACCCGAGCCGGTCCAGCCGCGGCCGGCGCCGCAGGCCCAGCCGACCACGCCGGTGCAGAGCGCGGCCCTGCGCCCGGCGCTGCCGGTGACGGCCGCGCCAGCCCATCCCGCCGTCACGCCGCCGGCCCCGCCGACCCAGGTCGTGGCCGCCACGCCCAAGCCGGTCGCGCCGAAGCCGACCGTCGTCGCCACGACGCCCAAGGCGTCCGGCGGCTCGGCCATGGTCCAGATCGGCGCCTTCTCCTCGGCGGCCCTGGCCGACCGGGGCTGGAGCGACGCCGCCTCGGTCGCCCCGGGCCTCGCCGCCGGCAAGGGCAAGCAGGTCGAGGCCATCGACAAGGACGGCAAGACGCTGTTCCGCACCTCGGTGACCGGCTTCGCCAGCCGCGCCGAGGCCCAGACCTTCTGCGAACGCCTCAAGGCCGGCGGCAAGAGCTGCTTTGTGAAGTGACGCGCCACGCCGCCATCCTCGGCTGCCTCGGACCGGTCCTGACCGACGAGGAAAAGACCTTCTTCCGGGATGTGCGGCCCTGGGGCTTTGTGCTGTTCAGGCGCAATATCGAGACGCCGGACCAGGTCCGCGCCCTGACCGCCGCCCTGCGCGAGGCCGTCGACGACGAGACCGCGCCGATCCTGATCGACCAGGAGGGCGGCCGGGTGCAGCGGCTGGGCCCGCCGCACTGGCGCAAGTATCCGCCGGGCCGGGCCTACGGGACCCTGGCGACCAACGATCCACTGGTCCGCCGCGAGATCACCCGGCTGGGCGCGCGCCTGATGGCGCATGACCTGCGGGCGCTGGGCATCACCGTAGACTGCGTGCCGGTGCTCGACGTGCCGGCGCCGGGGGCGCACGACATCATCGGCGACCGGGCCTATGGCGAGACGGTCGCAGAGGTCGCCACCCTGGGCCGCGCCGCCGCAGAGGGCCTGATCGCCGGCGGCGTCCTGCCGGTGATCAAGCACATGCCCGGCCACGGCCGCTCGATGGCCGACAGCCACGAGAATCTGCCGGTGGTCGAGGCCTCGCGCGCCGAACTGGAAGCGGTCGACTTCGAGCCGTTCCGGATCCTGTCGGACATGCCGATGGCGATGAGCGCGCACGTCGTTTACACGGCCGTCGACCCCGGGGGGCCGGCGACCACCTCGCGCAAAGTGATCCGCGACGTGATCCGCGGCGCCATCGGCTTTGACGGCCTGCTGATGACCGACGACCTGTCGATGAAGGCCCTGCAGGGCGACTTCGAGACCCGCGCCTGCGCGGCGCTGGCGGCCGGCTGCGACATGATCCTGCACTGCAACGGCCGGATGGACGAGATGAAGCCGGTCATCGCCGGCACGAAGGTGCTTGCCGGCAAGGCGAAGCGTCGCGCCGACGCGGCCCTGGCCCGGCTGGCCAAGTCGCCGGAGCCGCTGGACCTCGCCGACGCCATCGCCCGCTTCGACGCCGCCTTTGAGGGACGGTTCGCGACATGAGCGACGTCACTTTCCAGCCGAATCTGGACTTCGACGCCGCCGCCAACGCGGCCGAGGACGGCGACGCCCTGATCATCGACATCGACGGCTATGAAGGTCCGCTGCACGTCCTGCTGGCCCTGGCCCGCGGCCAGAAGGTCGACCTGCTGCAGCTGTCGGTGACCAAACTGGCCGACCAGTATCTGGCGTTCGTCAAACAGGCGCGGAAGCTGCGCTTCTCGCTGGCCGCCGACTATCTGGTGATGGCCGCCTGGCTGGCCTACCTCAAGTCGCGCCTGCTGCTGCCGCGCAACGAGCGGCCCAAGGCCGACGAGGCTCCGCCCGAAGAAATCGCCGCCCAGCTGGCCTTCCGGCTGGCCAAGCTCGACGCCATGCGCAAGGCGGTGGACGCGCTGAACGCCCGGCCACAGCTGCGTCGCGACGTGTTCGTGCGTGGCGATCCCGAGGCGGTGGTCATCCAGTCTTCCGGCCGGATCGAGGGCGACCTCTACCAGCTGATGAGCGCCTATATCGGTCAGCGGAAGCGCGAGCATGACCGCAGCTATCGCCCGGCCGTGCCGACCGCCTATGCGTTGGACGACGCCCGCCACCGTCTGCGCGGCATGCTGCCCGAGCTGACGGCCTGGACCGCGCTGGCCGGGGTCGCGCCGATGGCCATCGACGACCTGGGGCCCAGCCGCGCCTCCTATCTGGCCTCGACGCTGTCGGCGAGCCTGGAGCTGGTCAAGGAAGGCGAGCTCGAGGCCCGCCAGCTGGAAGCCTTCGCCGATCTCTACCTGCGCAAGCGCAAGGACCGTCCGGAGGCCGTGGTTTGACGCCCCCTCCGTCTCGCCGCTTCGCGCCGACCCACCTCCCCCAGGGGGGGAGGATCCGCGAAGGATGCTCCCCCCCTGGGGGAGCTGTCAGGCGCAGCCTGACTGAGGGGGCCATATGAGCGACACCCTGTTCGACCTCGTCTATCTCG
>CANJYY010000274.1 GCA_947479185.1 Caulobacteraceae bacterium | reverse complement strand
TGCTGGTGGCCAGCACCGCCTGGTAGCCGCCGAGCAGCAAGGGGGCCGAGACATGGCGGTGAATCGTCTTGAGCCATTTCAGGCGTGGCGTATGGAAAAAGCCGCCATGTGTGCTGAGCAGCCTGGGCGGCAGGCCTCGCGAGAGGGCCAGAGTTACGCTGATGGCCGCCATCCGCGGGTCGTGGACGTGGATCAGATCATAGCTGGCTGCAATCCGCGCCAGCCTGGGCGCGATCCCCACCAGACTGCTGCCGATCAGGGGGGTTGTCATGACGGTCAGGCCCGCATCGTCACGATGGCTCTCGGGCAATCCCGGCGCGACATGGACGACGTCGGAGCGGACTCCGAGACCTGTCAGGGCGCGTGAAAGGTTTTCGACCACGTCTTCAATGCCACCGCGCGACGGCGAGTAGGTTGGCGTGACTTGCAGGACTCTCACGCGCAAGCGCCTCCGGGCTGAAGCTTCATCAGGTGGAGGGACAAGACCGGTTCGTCACTCCGTCCGACGGGACGCCGTCGAAGTCGGGCCAGGAGACTGGCGGAACGGTTGAAGGGCGCCGCCGTGATGTCGATGCCGGACTCCACGTTCAGGCGCGTCGTTACGGAATGGCTTGTCAGGTCCCGGTTGGGCTCAAAGGGTCCGGCGGGGACTTCCTCGGCGATCAGGGCGAAGCGCGCGCCGGATCGAGCGATATTGTTGAGTATTGCTAGGATCTGAGTGTTCGTCAGGTGCTGGAACACCTGCCGCACCATGACCAGATCGGCCATCGGGATCGGGGCCTCGATCAAATCCTGAACGGCGAACGTGACATTTTGCAGATGACCATGGGCACCCCTGTTCCGCTCTATGACGAACGCCGAGATATCCAGGGCGGTGTAGTGCTCAAACTGCTGGGCCAACCGGACTCCGATAGAGAAATCGCCGCATCCCGCGTCAACGGCGGTCGTCAGACCTAGGCTGCCCACAAGATCGGCGACGATCGCGCAATAGTCTGCCGCCCAGGAGCCTTCACTGCCCACGCCGGAAAGACTGTCACCCTGTCGCCAGTATGCCTTTCGATAGACCTCGTCGAACGCGTCAGCGACGGCCAGTCTACCAAGGCGCCTGGAGCGACGCATGGCGGCCAAATGCCCCAGCGCCCGTCTCAGGGGGGGGATGATCTGCCGCAGTAGGCGCTTCATCGTGGCTCCTTGCGCCATTGTTACAGGCCTGCATCCTGAACGCTTTAAGGGCGCGGATACAATGGCTCGCGCCCCGGGCCTAGGGGCGGGGCCCGTGAGTCAGGACTTGCCGCCGGCGCTGCACAGGTTACGTCCCGCTGCATGACCCAGACCCGTCGCACCCTGACCGCCGGATTCGCTGCCGTGGCCGCCCTCGTCGCGGCGGCCTGTTCGCCGCTGACCCTGTTCGCCACCCTGGCGCCGAGGGATCCGGCCCGGCGCGGCGCGGCCGGCATCGCCTACGGACCCGATCCGCGCCAGGCGCTCGACATCTATACCCCGGCCGTCCCGGCGCCGGGACGGCCGGTGGCGGTGTTCTTCTACGGCGGATCCTGGGACTCCGGCCGGCGCGGCGACTATCGCTGGGTCGGTCAGGCGCTGGCCTCGCGCGGCTTCGTGACGGTCGTCGCCGACTATCGTCTGTATCCGCAGGTCCGCTTTCCCGACTTCCTCGACGATTGCGCCGCGGCGGTGCGCCTGACCGTGGAGCACGCGGCGACCTACGGGGGCGACCCGTCGCACATCGTGCTCGTCGGCCACTCCGCCGGGGCCTACAACGCCATGATGCTGGCGCTGGACCCGTCGTATCTGCGGCGCGCGGGCGTGGATCCCGCGGTCATTCGCAGCGTCGCCGGCCTGGCCGGGCCCTACGACTTCCTGCCGCTGGATGGTCCGATCACCCGACAGACCTTCGGCGAGGCGGCCGACCTGACCCTGACCCAGCCGATCCACTTCGTCGGCGCCGGCGCGCCGCGCGTCTTCCTGGCCACGGGCGAGGCCGACACGACTGTCCGTCCACGCAACAGCCGCAAGCTGGAGGCAGCGCTGCGCGAGGCCGGCGCGACGGTCCAAGCGGAATACTATCCTGGCGTCGATCACAGCGGCATCGTGCTGGCCCTGTCCCGGCCGCTGCGGGGCAGGGCGCCGGTGCTCGACCAGATGACCGCCTTCCTCATGGCCGGCCTCTAGCGTCCGCGACGGCCGCGCCCATCTAGGGGACCATGCGTCTCAACCAGGTCACCGCCGCCGCCCGCGATCTCGCCGCCTCGATCGCCTTCTATGAAACCCTCGGCCTGCGGCTGATCGTGCGCAACGATCACTACGCCCGCTTCGAATGTCCGGACGCCGACGGCGGGGAACCGCCGACCTTCTCGCTGCATCTGGCCCCCGACGCCCACGGGGTCACGGAGACGGTGATCTATTTCGAGGACGACGACCTCGACGCCACGGTCGCCCGGCTTCAGGCGGCAGGTCTGGCGTTCGACAGCGATCCGGCGGACCAGACCTGGCAGTGGCGCGAGGCGCGCCTGCGCGATCCGTCCGGCAACAGCGTCTGCCTCTACCGCGCGGGCGCGATCCGCCGCTTCCCGCCGTGGCGTCTCGGTTAGGGCCAATCGACATTCCGGCGCTGCCGCCGCCTGCGCCGGTCTGGTTGCTCCCCCCGGGGGAGGAACGGAGTGGGGAGGGCGCTCAAGTTCTGAAGTTCGATTGAACCTAGTCCTGCGAGGACCAGCCGTATTTCAGGATTACCGACAGGGTCCAGGCGTCCTTGCCGAGCGACTGCATGTCGTCCAGCCGCCAGCGGCCGCCGGACTTCTCCCAGAAGCTCCGGATCACCTGCGGCTCGCCGTCGTTCCTGAACCGGGTCGTCACGATCATCCGGTCCTCGCGTCCGTCGACGATCTCGCTGGTCAGCGACAGCTCGGTGAGTTTCCAGTCCTGGGAATTGGTCCAGGGAAAGAAGTCGATCCGCCCCACCTCGCCGCCGGCGTCCTTCTGCATGCCCTTCCACAGCGCCAGCAGGCGCGGCGTGTAGAGGGCGTCGGGGTCGGTGTAGTCCTGGTCGCGCGAAAGCCGGTCGTAGACGCTGGCGACATAGACCGACGGCGAGTCGGTCAGCGACTGGGCCCGGGCCATCGCCGGCGCGAGCAGGATCAGGACGGCGAGCAGGACAGAACGCATGGGACCCCCGGAAATGTGCGGCCACGCTGCGCCACGCTCCGCCCGCTGTCAAAACAGGCCGAAAACCGGCGATACCCGGTTTGGGCCAAGCCTTTGGGATCGTTGCGGGATTTTCTGGCGGCGGCCCGGAAGGAAGCTATCTGAACGCCGATCATCATGCGGCGCAATTGAACGGCAACCCCTTAGACGCTATATGCCGGGCCTCTGAAGCGGTCGTCGTTTTTGTGCGGCGCCGCGAATTTCCCGAGTAGAGGGACGACGCCATGCTGCTGACCATGATGAAGGCCAAGCTGCACCGCGCCACGGTGACCCAGGCTGACCTCGACTATGAAGGCTCGATCGCCATCGACCGCGATCTGCTCGACCAGTCCGGCATCCTGCCGCACGAGCAGGTGGACGTGCTCAACATCACCAACGGCGCCCGGTTCACGACCTACGCCATTGAGGCCCCGCGCGGCTCCAAGGTGATCGGCGTCAACGGCGCCGCCGCCCGTCTGGTGCAGAAGGGCGACAAGGTCATCGTCGTGACCTACTGCCAGCTGCCGGCGGAAGAGGCGCGCAACTACAATCCCGTCGTCGTGCTTCTCGACGACGCCAACCTCGTCAAGCACGCGGCCTGATCCAGAACATTGAGTGACGGCGCGGGATGGCGCAGGGTTCCCTCCAACAGGAGGATTCCATGCGCACGCCCGTAACCCTGCTCGCCGTCGCCGCCGTGTCCGTGGCGCTGGCCGCCTGTGAGCCGACCGGCCCGAAGGGCGTCGATTCCGAACTGCTGGCCCAGACGGTCCGCAAGGCCGTCGGCGATCCCAACACCTGCGTGCTGATCGTCGAGAAGACCTCGGCCAGGGTGGTGTTCCGCTATGGCGACTACACCACCTGCGCCACGGCCCGGCCGTCCTGCGACGGGCCTGGAACGCTCACCACCGATGATCTGGCGAAACTGGCCGCCGCCGGCGACGCGCGGACCCTCAGCTGCGACGCGCCCGGCGAGGCCGGCGATCGCATCGGCTGGGCCTCCGGGCCGATCACCCCGACCCCGGGCGCGGCCTACGGCGACCTCGCGTTCGCCGCCAACATGCAGGGCCCCAGCGTCCTGCCCGGCCGCGAGATCCGGGTCCGCCTCGAGAGCGCGTTCCGCAAGGCGGGGATGTAGGACGAAGGGGGTTAGGGATGAGGGGCCAGGGGCTAGATGCGCCGCCCGCTAACCCCTAGTCCCTAGTCCCTAGTCCCTACTTCACCAGCTCGAACGTCGCGCTGATATC
>CANJYY010000273.1 GCA_947479185.1 Caulobacteraceae bacterium | reverse complement strand
GGGGCCGTCGCCGTGGCGGCGCACCAGATCGCGCTGAACTTCGCCTCGATCACCTTCATGGTGCCGCTGGGCATCGGCATGGCCTCGACCGTGCGGGTCGGGCTGGCGGCCGGACGCAACGACATGGTCGCCGCCCGCCGGGCCGGCGTCACGGCCATGGTGCTGGCGGTCGGCTTCATCAGCGTGGTGGCCGTGGCCATGGTGCTGTTCGGGCCGCAGATTGCCGCCCTCTATCTCGGCAGCGGCCGGGCGGGTGACGACCAGGTGGTGATCTTCGCCACCCAGTTCCTGATGATCGCGGCCGCCTTCCAGGTGTTCGACGCCCTGCAGGTGGTCGGCGCCCAGGCGCTGCGGGGCCTGAAGGACGCCCGCATGCCGATGATCCTCGCCGGCGTCAGCTACTGGCTGGTCGGGGCCCCGGTCTGCATCCTGCTCGGCGTGGTGCTGAAGATGCAGGGCCTGGGCATCTGGATCGGCCTGGCCGTCGGTCTGGCCGTCGCGGCGGCGGCGATGGTCTGGCGGTTCGCGCGGATCACGCGGGTCTAGGGGACACGTACCGAAGGCGGTACATGTCCCCGCTCCCCCAATGGGGAGGATCTATGCCGCGTCAGCCAGCTCGCGGTTCGCTTCGGCCGTGATCTCGAAGCTGCGCAGACGCGCGGCGTGATCGTGAATCTGGCCGGTGATGATCAGCTCGTCGGCGCCGGTACGGGCTATGAACTCGGCGAGGCCCTTGCGCACGGTCTCGCGCGACCCGACCACCGAGCAACGCAGGGCCGACGCCAGCCGGGCTTTGGCCGCCGCGTCGAGCCGCGCCTCATAGTCCTCCATCGGCGGCGGCAGGCGGCCGGGCATGCCGGTGGCGAGGTTGACGAAGGCCTGCTGCAGCGAGGTGAACAGCAGCTTCGCCTCGTCGTCCGTGTCGGCGGCGAAGACGTTCAGGGCCAGCATGACGTAGGGTTTGTCGAGCTGGGCCGAGGGCTCGAACCGCGCGCGGTAGGCGGCCACCGCGGCCTCCATCTCCTGCGGCGCGAAGTGGCTGGCGAAGGCGTAGGGCAGGCCCAGTGCAGCCGCCAGATGGGCCCCGAACTGGCTGGAGCCGAGGATCCAGACGGGTACGTCGAGCCCCTCGCCCGGCGTCGCCACCACCGCCTGGCCGGGCTGGGCCGGCTGGAAGTAGCGCATCAGCTCGACGACATCCTGCGGGAAGCGGTCGACGTCGCCCATCATGGTCCGGCGCAGGGCCCGGGCGGTAATCTGGTCGGTGCCCGGCGCGCGGCCGAGGCCCAGATCGATGCGCGGGCCGTACAGCGCCGCCAGGGTGCCGAACTGCTCGGCGATCTGCAGCGGCGCATGGTTGGGCAGCATGATCCCGCCGGAGCCGACGCGGATGGTCGAGGTGCCCTCGGCCACATGGCCGATCAGCACGCTGGTCGCCGCGCTGGCGATGCCGCGCATGTTGTGGTGCTCGGCCAGCCAGAAGCGGTTGTAGCCCCACCGCTCGGCGTGCTGCGCCAGATCGCGGCTGTTGTGCAGCGCCTGCTGGACGGTGGAGCCCTGAACGACGGGGGCGAGGTCGAGTACGGAGAGGGGGGTCATGGCGTCCATATAGGTTCCTCCCCTCGCAGAGGGGAGGGGGACCGCGCGGAGCGCGGTGGAGGGGGCAGCGCGGAGGGTGGCGGTCCAGTCCTGAATTCCGGTCTATCCGGAGAGACCGGCGCTACCCCTCCACCCTGCTCCGCAGGGTCCCCCTCCCCGCTTCGCGGAGAGGAAGGAGGGTTACGGGATCAGCAGCACCCTGCCGACCGCCTGCCGGCTCTCGATGTACGCATGCGCGGCGGCTGCTTCCGACAGCGGGAACTCGCGATCGATCACCACCTTGATCTCGCCCTTCGCCGCGTCCTCGATCAGCCCCTGGATCATGTCGTGGGCGCGGTCGGTCATGATCTCGGCGCCGAGGAAGACGCCGCTGAGGGAGCGGTTGCCGCCCATCAGCGTGCCGACGTCGACGACCATCGGCTCGCGGCCGGCCTGGCCGACCATCGAGACGCGGCCGCGATAGCCGAGCGACAGGATCGAGCCCTGCAGGGTCGGGCCGCCGACGCTGTCCACCACCAGATTCACGCCCTTGTTGTTGGTGAGCTTCATCACCGCCTCAGGCACCGCGTCCCTGGTGTAGTTGATGCCGTGGTCGAGGCCGTACGCCTTCAGCTTCTCCAGCCGCGCGTCGCTGGAGGCGGTGGCCAGCACCGTCGCCCCAGCCCGTTTGGCCAGCTGGATGGCGGCCAGCCCCACGCCCGAGGCGCCGGCCTGGACCAGCACGGTCTCGCCGGCCTTGAGGCGGCCGAACTCGAACAGGCAGTCGTGGGCCGTGCCGAAGGCCACCGGGATGACGGCGGCGTGGCGCGGGTCGAGGCTGTCGGGGATCGGCCAGCAGTTGCGGGCGGGCACCGGGCGAAGCTCGGCATGGCTGCCGAAGCCGTCACAGGTGGCGACCTTCTGGCCGACCTTCAGGTGAGTGACCTCCGAACCGACCTCGACGATCTCGCCGGACGCCTGGTAGCCGACGATGTGCGGCTTCGTCACCAGCGGCCCGCGCCAGCGGTTGAGGGTGTCGCCGCCCTCGATGCTGACCGCCAGCACGCGGATGATGACGCCCTTGGGATGGCAGACGGGGTCGGGCACATCCTCGTATTTCAGGACGTCGGGGGATCCGTTCTCGTAGTAGACGGCGGCTTTCATGCGGGGCTCCGTGATCCTGTTCCTTCTCCCAGCGGGAGAAGGAGGGGCCCATCCTGCGAAGCAGGATGGGAGGTTGAGGGGTTAGGGACGGTGGGGATTTCGCGGCAAATACCGTAACCCCTCACCCTCCCATCGCTGCGCGACGGGCCCCTCCCTCTCCCGTTGGGAGAGGGGTCAGATGGTCAGCCCCACACCGGCGGCTTGCGGCCGATCCAGGGGATTTCCTTCTCCAGCTGGCCGGCGAGGCGATAGAGCGTCGCCTCGTCGCCGAACCGGCCGGTGAACATCATGCCGAGCGGCAGGTTGTCCTCGCTCTGCCACAGCGGCAGGGAAAGCGACGGCTGGCCGGTGAAGTTGAACGGCGGCGTGGTGCCGTAGGTCGCGGCCTGGCGCTTGTCGAATTCCTTCACATCGACCGTCAGCGGATCGAGCCAGTCGATGCGCGGCGAGGGGTGGCTCATGGTCGGGGTCAGGAAGACGTCGAACGCCTGGAAGCGTTCGAGGATCTGGATGTTGATCAGCCGCAGCGTCTGCCAGCCCCACAGCGCCTGCTGGCCGGAAACGCGGCGACCGCCGTCGTAGCCGCGCTGGGCCAGCGGGCCCAGTTCGCCCGGCTCCGGCTCGCGGCCGAGCAGCTCGACCCAGCGCTGGATCGAGGCGGCGAAGTTGGAAGCCGAAACCAGGCCCTGGGCGCGGTAGAGCAGCCGGTAGTCGATGCCGAGGCCCATCTCGACCACCTCGTGGCCGAGGGCCTTCAGCGTCTCGACGGTCTTCTGGGTCGCGGCGATCATCTCGTCACCCATCGGCTTGCCGCTGGGTGTCTCGTTCGACCAGGCGATCTTCAGCTTGCCGGGGCTGCGGCTGACCTCCTCGAGGAAGGGCCGCTCCTTCTTCGGATGGGTGAAGGGATCGCCCGCCTGCGGGCCATCGGTGGCGTCGAGCATGGCGGCGCTGTCGCGCACCGTGCGGCTGACCACATGGTGGACCGAGAAGCCGACGGCGCCGTCGGTGACCTCGCAGATCGGGGTGCGGTCGCGGGTGATCTTCATCCCAACGAGGCCGCAGTTGGCCGCCGGGATGCGGATGGAGCCGAGGCCATCGCTGGCGTGGGCCATGGGCACCATGCCGGACGCCGTGGCGCTGGCCGCGCCGCCGGAGGAGCCGCCGCTGATATGCTCCGGGTTCCATGGATTGCCGCAAGGACCCAGCCGCTCGGACTGGGTCACCCCCGGAATGCCGAACTCCGGCGTGTTGGTCTTGCCCAGCAGGACCACGCCGCTGTTGCGGTATCGGCGGATCAGTTCGCTGTCGGCGTCGTCGGACGCGACCTGGGCGTACATCGAGCCGGAGCTGCGCGGCCAGCCCTGCACCTTGGCGCCGAGGTCCTTGATCAGGAACGGCACGCCCTGGAACGGCCCCTCGGGCAGCGGCCCGGCGGCGACCTTGCGCGCCTCGTCATAGGCCTTGTGCACGACGGCGTTGAGCGTCGGATTGTGCCGCTCGATCCGCTCGATAGCCGCCTCGACCAGCTCGGACGGCGAGACCTCGCCCGTCTTCACCAGGGCGGCCAGACCCAGACCGTCGTGGTCGGCATACTCGGCAAACGCCATCTGTCTCTCCCGTGATGTTTTATCGCGCGGAGAGGAAGGCGAGCTTCTCCACCGGCGGCAGGTCGTGCGCCTGCGATTTCAGAGTTTGAAACGCTTGTTCGGCCGCGTCGAGGGCGAACTGGATATCGG
>CANJYY010000272.1 GCA_947479185.1 Caulobacteraceae bacterium | reverse complement strand
TGACCAGCAGATAGGTCGGCTTCGGGCCGCTCACACAGGTGATGCTGAGGCTTGAGCCGTGGTCGTCCCCGATGGCGGCGACGGCGTCGCGGCGGGTCGTCTGGCTGATCCAGACCCAGCCCCGCGCCTGGGCGGGGCCGACGCATCCCAGACCGGCCAGGCAGGCCAGGGCCAGCGCCCGCCTCACGACGCGGCCTGCGTCGCCGCCGGCGCTGGATGCCGGGCGATCACCGACCGGGCCACGGCCCGCATCAGTTCCTGGCGCGCCTCGAACGGCGCGCGCGTCTGGCCGATCATCACCGCGACCGCGTAGACCCGGCCGTCCGGCGCGGTCAGCAGGCCAACGTCGTTCTGGCCCGTCGCCAGCGATCCCATGACCTGGCCGGTGCCGGTCTTGTGCCGCAGCGTCCAGCCCGGCGCGAGCCCGCCGCGCAGGCGGCCGGCGCCGGTCTCGGTTCCGGCCATGAGGTTCAGCAGGAACGCCGTCGAGTCCGGCGACAGAAGTTCGCCGCGCTGCAGCCGGCCGAGGGTGTCGACGATGTCCAGCGGGCTGGCGGCGTCGGGCGGGTTGGCGAGGTAGGCCTCCAGCGCCGCGCGCCGCTGCGCGACCGGCAATCTGTCGCGATCTTCCCAGAAGGTCCGGCCGAAGCTGTATTCCGGCTTCCAGGTCAGGCCGGCGGCGCGGGTCTGCATCTCCTTCTCGCCGGGGCCGAAGCGGATCTCGCCCAAAGACTTGCTGACGATGGCCACCTGCACGGCCCAGGGCCCGCCCACCTTGCGGACCAGGGCGTCGTTGGCGGCGTTGTCGCTCTGCTGGATCTCGGCCGCGAGCAGCTTGGCGATGCTGGCGCGATAGCCGCCCGGCCCGACGCGGTCGCGCAGCGGCTGATGGAAGACGCTCAGGTCCTCCTTGCGGATCACCACGGTGTCGTCGAGCGTGAAGTCGCCGCGGTCGATGGCGTTCAGCACGGTGATCGCCACCCACAGCTTGCTGACGCTCTGCTGCGGCAGGTGGGCATGGCCGTTGAAGTCGACCGACCAGCCGTCCGCGACGTCCAGCACCGCGATGCCGGCCTGGCCGTCGAAGGCGTGACCCAGTTGGTGGATATCCGCCTGAAGACGCTGTTGCGGGGTCGGCGGCGGCTGGGGCAGCGGCGCGGACAGCAGGTCGGCCCGCTGGATCCACGGCGGCGAAGGGGTAGCCGACAGCGCGGTCAGCACCACGCCGCCGATCAGAAGTCCGCCCAGAAGTGACCTGCCCCGCGCCATGGCCGTATTTGACCACTGTCAGGGCCGCGCGGCCACTGGTCTAAAGCGTCAGGCGATATCGCGGAAATAGGGCTCGACGACGCCCTGCAGCTTCACGGTCATCGGATTGCCGTGGCGGTCGAGGGTCTTGCCGACGCTCAGCCGCACCCAGCCTTCGCTGACGCAGTACTCGTCCACGTTGGTCTTCTCCTCGCCCTTGAAGCGGATGCCCACGCCCCGCTCGAGAATCGCCGCGTCATGGAACGGGCTCTTCGGGTTGGTGGCGAGGCGGTCGGGAGGGGTGTCGCTCATGTCGGTCGGCTTTCAACGCGTGAAGGCGCGGTTGATAGCCATCCTCGCGGCGAAATCCAACGAAAACCCCTCGTCCCGGAGGACGAGGGGTCATCGGTGCGCCGATCGAAAGACTAGTGCTTCTCGCGCCAGGCCGCCTTGGCCGCGTCGGCGGTGACGTTCAGATGGACCTTGTCGTCATCGACGAAATCGACCCAGGAGGTCGGGATCAGGTGGTGCTTGAGGCCCGCGCCGAGGTCGAACTTGGCCAGCTCGATGTCCGTTCCCAGCACCTTGTCGACCTTGCCGACGTGCTTGTCGTCCGAACCGACCACTTCGTGGTGTTCGCGAATTTGAGAGGCGTCGATCATAGTCTTGTCTCCGGTCATGAAAGGGGCGCCCCGCCCTGGCCAACTAACGGATGCAGCCCGCAACCGGTTGCGCAGCGACCGCCGTTCTTGTTCAGTCCCGTCCCACGCCAACTGAAGGTTCCGGCATGAAGGCTCTCCTCGTCGCGGCGCTGCTCGCCCTGGTCCCCGCCGCCGCCCTCGCCCGCCCGGGCCTGGACGCCAGCATCGGCCCGGACGGCGTGACCATCACCGACAGCGACCAGCCGGTGCTGTTCTATCGCACCAAGCCGGTCGACGCCGCAGAGCCAGGCCGGCTGAACTACATCCACCCCCTCTACGCCCCCGACGGCACGATCCTGACCGAGGACCGGCCGGCGGTGCTGCCAGAGCAGCGCGGCGTGTTCTGGGCCTGGCGGCAGGTGCGGCTCGGCAATGAGACGGTCGCCGACGGCTGGGGCATGAAGGGCCTGACCTTCTTCGTGAAACAGACCAATTTCGGCGGCGAGTCGAACGGCGCGGGCGTGCTGACGCTGCAGGTCGACTGGATCGTCAACAGCCGGCCGGAACTGCTGTTCGTCGCCCGCGAGGTGACCAAGGTCCGCATCCAGCCGCTGAAGGACGGCGCCCGCCGCATCGACATCGAGACCACCGTCACCCCGCTGGTCGACGGCCTGTCGCTCGGCGGCAGCGATGACGCCAAGGGCTACGGCGGGTTCGCGGTGCGGCTGGTGGCGCCCGACAGGCTGGTGTTCGGCTCGGCCGGCAAGGCGGTCACGCCGCAGGCGACGCCGGTCACCGCCGGTCCCGCCATGGGCTTCTCCTGGCCGGGGCAGCCCGGTTTGTCGAAATGGGCCGTCGGCATGGCCTGCAAGGTGGGCGGCCGGCCGATCAGCCTGTGGATCCTGCGCCGCGACCCGTCGATGCAGAACTGCGTCTGGCCCGGCCGCGCGCCGGTGGCCCTGACCCGGGAAAAGCCCCTGCGCCTGCAGTCGACCCTGATCGTCCGCCCGGCCGGCCAATGACCGAACCCGTCAACCTGAACCGCTTCCGCAAGGCCAAGGCGAAGACAGAGGCCAAGGCCACGGCGGCCGAGAACCGCATCCGCTTCGGCCAGACCAAGTCCGAGCAGACCCGCGTCGAGGCGGAACGTGAAAAGGCCGCCCGCGACCTCGACGGCAGCAAGCGCGATACGTGACCGGGACCCTGAAGAAGCGCTCGGTCAACCTGCACGGCCACGCCACCTCGCTGGCGCTGGAGCCGGAGTTCTGGGCCGTGCTCGACGCGGCGGCGGCGGCGGACGGCGTCAGCCTGTCCGGCCTGATCGCGAGGATCGACGACGCGCGCGGGGACCGGCCGCTGGCCAGCGCCTGTCGGGTGTTCGCGCTGGAAAATGCGCCATTGCTCCCCGCTCGCGGGGCGCTGTCAGGCGAAGCCTGACTGAGGGGCTGAACCGGAGTCAGCGGCTGAGGTCTGAATGCCGAACTCGGCAGTCTTCCGTTTTCAGAACCATCCGGAGCAGCCGGCGCCGCCCCTCCACCATGCTCCGCATGGTCCCCCTCCCCGCTGCGCGGAGAGGAAAGGGACTAAGCGTCCAGCTTCCGGCTCAGCGGCCGGTCGCGCTGGTCGGCCGGGATGCTGAGGTAGGTCGTCGGCGGCTTGATCCCCAGCCGCGCGCGGGCCGCTTCGAGGTTCTCGCCGAACAGCTTCACGTAGTCGACTTCCGGCAGCCAGCCGGCGGCCTTGCCGTTCCGGAACGCCTCCATCACCGCCTTGCGATAGGGATGGCCGTTGCCGATCTTCTGGTACTGGTGCGCGCCGGCGTGAGCGATCAGGGCGAAGCCGAGGCTCTTCGTCTGGCTGTAGGAGAAGGCCACCACGCAGGCCTCGCCGAGGCCGTCGGTGCTGTAGCCGGTCAGAACGTGCCAGACGTCGTGCACGTCGCGCATGCGGCGGCCGTACCAGGCGAACGGGTGCGGCGCGTCGATCTCGCCCTCGGCGGTCTTGCGGCTTTCCTCGGCCAGGCCTTCGGCGGTAAGGCCGCGCGGGGCGATGAAGTTGCGATAGGCCTCGCCGACCGTGCCCGGGCCGAAAGTGTTCAGCCAGACCGTGTCCGACAGGCGGGCGCAGAACTCTTCCCGCTCATAGGCGATGCGGCCGCCCTGCGGCGTGGACAGCAGGCGGCGGTAGCCCCTGACCACCGTGTCGCCCGACAGCGCCCGCATGATCTCGAACACCTGGCTGGTGTCTTCCTTGTCGGCGATGAGCCTGCGCAGCGCCCGGGCGGCGCGCAGCGGCTGAAGCCGGAAGGCGTTACGGTCGCGCGGCGGCGCGGCGGGGGTCGAAGCGGGAGCGGAATCGAAGGCCATGAGGCGATCCTTGGCGGCTGTCGCCCGTGAAGATGACGACCCCGTCATCTTTTTGCAAGTGCGTCGCATCAGATGGCGCGCCGGGCGTGGCTTCGGCGCCGCAGGGGACGTCGATGTAACACCGGGAAAGAGCAAAGACGGGAGCCGGGCGCTGCGGCAAGACCGGCCGGAACGACTGTCGGCCGGTCATCCCGGCTCCCGTCTTCAAAGGATTAACGCCGGACCGCCGCCGATCCGTCG
>CANJYY010000271.1 GCA_947479185.1 Caulobacteraceae bacterium | reverse complement strand
TCCACCGGCCCGGCGCTGAACGGGCCCTTTGCGTTCCAGTCGAGGCTGAGCTTCAGCGCGCCGGCCGGACCGATCAGGCCGGCCGCGCGGGCCGAGGCCTGGGATCCGTTGAGTTCGGCTGACTGCACGCCGATCCGGCCGCCGCCGATCTCGGCCTTGCCCTTGAAGCGCGGCGCGGCGCCGAGCAGGCGGTCCAGTTCGGCCAGACCCGTGGCGAAGTTCGCGCCCTTGCCGTCGATAGTGATCGTCCAGGGCTTGCCGCCGCCACCCTGGGACGCGGTCCAGGCCGTCGTGGCCGTGCCCCTGGCGCCCGGCCGAGCGGCGGCCAGGTTGGTCAGTTGCGCGTCGCCCTTGAACGACAGACCGCCCAGCAGGGTGCGTTCGCCCGTGGCGTCGAGCTTGAGGCCCGCGCCGGTGGCCCTGACGCGCCGGATCAGCTGACGGCCGTCGGCCAGCCGGGCGTACTGCACATCCGCCACCGGCCGAGCGCCCAGCAAGGCGCCCAGATAGCCCTTCCCCGCCCCGCCGGCGCCGGTCAGGGTCCCCTGCACCGTCAGTTCGCCCTTGCGACGGGCGACCGTCACCGGTCCGGAGACCTGCGCCAGCCCGTAGCCGAAGGCCTTGAAGTTGGAGGCCGCGATCGTTCCGCCGTAGCTCCAGCTTCCGCCGCCCATGACGAAGCGGCCCTGCGACCGGGCGGAGCCGTCGATGAAGCCGACCGCGACGCGATCAAGCGCCGTGGTGGCCAGGGTGACGGCCAGGCCGCCTGGGCCCGTCACGCGCTTGCCGGGGTCGGCCTCGCCCCGGGCGGTCACCGAAAGCGTCGGGCTGTCGGCCCTGGCATTGAGGGCATAGAGGCCGCTCTTCGCCTTGACGCCGGTGATGTTGAAACGGACGTCGTCGCCGAACCGCTGGGCGTAGTTGTCGGTCAGGGTCGAGGCGATCAGCGAGATACGGCCGCTGGCCGAACCGCCGGCCTTGGTCCAGGCGCCGGACGCCTCGACCGGGACGGTGGCGCCGGAACGGGCCAGCGCCGTGAAATGCCCAGCGCCGGGCGCGCCGCCCGCGCGGACCTTCAGCGTGAACGGCCGGTCCGACGGCAGGCCCAGCGACCCGGCGATGGCCCCGCCGCCCGCCTCGGACGCGTCGGCGATGATGACCAGCGGGTCGCCCTTGCCGGAGTCGATGGCCAGACCCAGGCGGTCGCCGGCGTGCAGGCGGCTGCCGACGCCCATACGCACATGGACCGGTCCCTTGCGCACGACGTCGAGCGATCCGACGACATCGAACAGCCCGCGCTGGTAGCTGAAGGCCGGCAGGGTCTCGACGACCAGCCGGGCCTTCTCGATGTTGATCGACACCGGCAGGCTGCGCGACACCGTCTTGGGCGTCAGCGTCGGCCGGCGCAGCACGCGCACATGGGCCGCCGCCAGGCGGTCGGCATGGAAGCGGCGGACGAACAGTTCCTGGTAGCGCCAGATGACCACGACATTGTCGGCGTCGAGCCAGACGCCCTTTTCGTCGCTGATCGTCAGATGGCGGACGGTGAAATTACGCCAGAGGTCGCCGTGCAGCCCCTCGATCTTCAGCTTGCCATAGCGGCCGAGCTTCAGACCGCTGGCCCGCGCCTCGATGAACATCAGCCCCGGCGCGGTGTTGACGCCAAAACGGGTGAACAGCCCCACGCCCGCGACCAGAAGAACCGCCAGCACCGACACCAGCATGATCCAGCCGGGACCGCGCGTCGGCAGGAACCGGCGGCGCGGGGTCTCCTTCGGCGGGGGCTCGGTCTCGCTCAAAACGCCTGTCCGATGCTGATGTAGACTTGGAAGCTGGCGTCGCCTTCGCGCTTGTCGAGCGGAATGGCGATGTCGGCGCGGATCGGCCCGAACCCGAGGTCGTAGCGCACCCCGACGCCGGCGCCGGCGCTGAAGTCATCGCCCTGTGGATAGGCGTCGCCGCCTACCGCGCCACCGTCGATGAAGGCCACCACGCCCCACCGTTCGGTCAGTCTATGCCGCACCTCGAACGAGGCCTCGAAGACGGACAGGCCGCCCTGGGGCGTGTTGTCGACGAGGCGCGGGCCGATGGCCTGCCAGGCGTAGCCGCGAACCGACCCGCCGCCGCCGGCGTAGAACCGCCGCGGCGCGGCGACATCATCGAGCACCGCCCCGACGATCGAGCCGACCTTGAGCCGGCCGGCGATCACTGTCCGGGCATCCTCGTCCAGAGGCAGATAGGCCGACCCCTGGGCCTGCAGCCGGAAATAGAGGGCCTGCAGGTCGCCGACCGCCGCCGTCGGCTCCGCCCGCGCCTCGACCCGCCAGCCCCGCGTGGGATCGAGCGGATCGTTCGACCGGTCGAGCGCCAGCGCCGCCAGCAGCGACGTGGTCAGGATGTTGCGCTCCGCGCCCCTGATCAGGGTGTTGTTGACCTGGGTCTTCTCGGCGCTGCGGCTCGCGTCGAACGACAGGCCGCCGGTGATGTAGCTGGTCTTGCCCCAGCGCCGGGTCAGGTCGCCGGTGGCCAGGAAGCCCATGGCGTCATAGGCGTCCGTCAGTTCGTTGTAGACGCCGGCGACCACGGTGAGGGTCTGCTGGGCGCGCCGCCAGTGTGGCAGGGCGAGCCGCGCCTCGAACCGCTGCTCCAGTTCGGCGAGCCGCAGGGTGTAGGTCATGGTGTCGGCGCGGCCCAGCCGGTTGTAGCGGGTCCGGCGCAGGTCGAGGCCCGCCCCCTCGCTGGTCGAATAGCCGGCGCTGACTTCCAGGGTGCGCATCGGCCGGTCGGTCAGGGCGACCAGCACGGGCCGATGCCCCTCGGCGTCGGCCTTGTCGCCCGGCTGCAGGGAAACCGAGACCGAGTCGTAGACCCCGGTGTCGAGCAGCCGGCGTTCGAGCTCGGCGACCTGTTCGGGATTGAAGACATCGCCAGGCTTCCACGGCGCCAGGGACGCGACCCAGCCGGGATGGGTGCGGCCGGCCGGATCGACGGTGACGCCATCCAGCAGCACCCGGTCGCCGGCGATGATGCGGAACGTCGGGCGGACGGTCCGGTCGGCGTGGTCGACGATCACTTCGCGGGCGCCGGGTTCGGCGTCGGCATAGCCACGCTTCTGGATAGCCGCGACAATACGGCCCTCGGCGGCCAGCACGTCCGCGGCGCGGCCGGCGGATCCGCGACGGATGGCCATGGCCTGCTCGGCGGCGATGGTGACTTCCGGCAGCGGCTCGGACCCGATCCACTCGATGCCGGCCCCGGCGAAGCGGAAGCGCGGGCCGGGCTTGATGACCAGCACGGCGCGCGGCAGCTCGCCGCCGTCGTCCTCATCGCGGTCGATGACATCGGGCTGCACCGTGTAGTCGTAGTAGCCCTGGGTGCGCAGGGCGGCGATGGCGTCCTCGGCGGCGTCGCGGGCGCGGCGACGGGCCTCGAAGCGGGTCTCTGGCAAGGTCTTCGTCTCGCCGACCGCCCGCTCGATCTGTTCGCGCAGTTCGGAATCGGCGACGCCCTGGACCGCCGCCTTCGGGGTCTGCGCCAGCACCGGTCCGGCCAGCGCGGCGAGCGCGGCGGCGGCAGATGCGGTCAGGACGATGCGCGCAGGCGCCAAACTGTCTTCCTCTGTTTGCGCCCCCGACCCGGTTTAGTGGGCGCGGGTGCGGCTGTCACGCCATCCGCCCTTTGCATGGGCGATGAAAGTTGCACAAATGCCGGGCAGTCGAGGTTTCGGACGGCGACTCTGTCCGAAACGCCCCCGGCGCCTTGTGAAGAGCGTTACGAATGAAGCGTGAAGAGGCCGTTCAGGCCGACAAGGATTCGGACCCGGACGTGACCGCCGCGAGCATAGACACCACTGACATGCCCCAGGGCCTGCCCATGACGGAGGCTGCCTATCTTCCGGGCATCCCGTTTGACGAGATGTACCAGGCCGGCGGGGACGTCCGGGAGCACTACGGCGCGGTCCACACCCGCCTGACGACCCTGTCGCCCGAGGCCCTGGCTGACCGGCAGAAGACGCTGGAGCGCTCGTTCCTGCTGCAGGGCATCACCTTCACCGTCTATGGCGCGGAAACCACCACCGAACGGATCATCCCCACCGACCTCGTGCCGCGGATCATCCCGTCCGGCGAGTGGAACCAGATCGAGGCCGGCCTGATCCAGCGACTGCGCGCGCTGAACATGTTCCTCGACGACATCTACGGCGAACAGAAGATCCTCATGGACGGCGTCGTGCCGCGCGAGCTGGTGCTGGGCGCGCCGTCCTATCGCCGCGAGATGCAGCACCTCTATGTGCCGCACAAGGCCTACGCCAACGTCTGCGGCTCGGACCTGATCCGCGGCCAGGACGGGCAGTTCGCCGTGCTGGAAGACAATCTGCGGGTGCCGTCGGGCGTGTCCTACATGCTGGCCAACCGCGACGCGGCCAAGCGGACCTTCCCCGGCACCTTCCGGGCGGCCAACGTGCGGCCGGTCGAACGCTATCCCGACCTGCTGCTGGC
>CANJYY010000270.1 GCA_947479185.1 Caulobacteraceae bacterium | reverse complement strand
CGCCGCGCTGTGGGTCGACCTGACGCCGCGCGGGCCTCGCGACGCCGGCGACGGCGGGGCGCGGCCGGGGCTGATCGAACGGGCCGAGGCCGAGGCGCGGACCCATGCGTCCGCCGCGCGCGGCCAGCGGCTGAAGGCCGGCGGCGAGGCCTGGCGCGTGGTCGCCGTGACGCCGGCGCGGACCGCGCGCGGTCGGATGGTGCTGAGCCTCGAAAGGAGCTGGCCATGAGTCCCGACCTGGCGCTGCAGAAGGCGCTGCTCGACCATTTGAGGGCCGACGCCGACCTGGCCGCGCTGCTCGGCGATCCGCCGCGGGTGCATGACCAGGCGCCGGCGACGCCGGTGTGGCCGATGGTGCTGTTCGGGCGGGCCGAGACGCGGCCGTGGGGCGGGCTGGACGGGGAGGGGCTGGAGCACGCCCTGACCCTGACCGTGCTGTCGAAGTTCGACGGGGCCGAGGAGGCCAAGGCCACCGTCGCGGCGCTGCGCGCGCGGCTGCACAACGCCGCCCTGACGCTCGACGGCTGGCGGCTGGTCAATCTGCGCGTGACCTATGGCGACGTGTTCCGCGCCGCCGACGGGCGGACGATCCACGGCGTGCTGCGGCTGCGGGCCGTGACCGAGAGCCTCTGACTTTTCCCTTCTGACATCGGAGACCGCCATGGCTGCGCAACGCGGCAAGGACATCCTGTTGAAGATCGGCGACGGCGGCGCGCCGCCGGCGTTCACCACCGTCGCGGGTCTGCGGGCGCGGACCCTCTCGCTCAACGCCAAAGGCATCGACGCCACCGACGGCGACAGCGCCGGGCGCTGGCGCGAACTGCTGGCTGGGGCCGGGGTGAAACAGGCCAGCGTCTCGGGCGCCGGGGTGTTTCGCGACGCCGCCTCCGACGCGTTGATCCGCGAGGTGTTCTTCAGCCAGGAGGCGCGGGCCTGGCGGCTGATCGTGCCTGATTTCGGCGTGATGGAGGGACCGTTCCTCGTGGCGGCGCTGGAATACGCCGGCGAGCACGACGGCGAGGCGACCTGGGCGATCACCCTGGCCTCGGCCGGGGAACTGACGTTCGAGGCGCTGTGAGATGGCGGCCAATGGCGCGCGCGGCGAGGTCGAGGCGGTGCTGGCCGGACGGCCGCGCCGGCTGTGCCTGACGCTCGGGGCGCTGGCGGAGCTGGAGACGGCGTTCGCGGCCGACGGCTGGGAGGACCTGGCCGGGCGGTTGTGCGGGCTGTCGGCGAAGGACCTGACCACGGTGCTGGCGGCGCTGCTGCGCGGCGGCGGCGAGGAGCCGGGCGATCTGTCCGGCGTGGCGCTGGACGAGGCCGCGCGGGCGATCGCGGCGGCCTTCACCGCGGCCGGGTCATGACCACGCCCTGGCCGGCGATGCTGCAGCTGGCCGTGAGCCTGAACATTGGGCCAGAGGCGTTCTGGCGGCTGTCGCTGAAGGAATGGCGGGCGCTGACGGGGGGCGGCGATGTCGAGGTGCTGACCCGCGCGGGGCTGGAGGCGCTCGCGAGGGCGCATCCCGACTGATGCCGCGGAAAGGGGACTGGCCAAGCAGTCCCGAGGGACAGCTTGGCCAGTCCCCCCTGGATCGTGCGCCTGGATGGCCCGGACGAGCCGGGCCATGACGGATTGGGGGAATGGATCGTGAGCCAGTTCGATGATCCCGGCGGGCTCGACGCCCTGCCGCAGAAGGCCGCCGAGGCCGGGGCGGCGCTGGAGGCGTTGCGCGAGCCCGCGCGGCGGGCGGCCGACAGCATCGACGAGGCCTTCAGCCGGGCAGGAGAAAGCCTGAGCCGCTCGCTGGGTCGGGCGGCGGCGGACGGCAGGGTCAGCCTGGCCGAGCTGGCCCAGGCCGTGCTGGCGGCGGTCAACGCCGCGGCCGGGCAGGGCGGCGGCGGTCTGTCGGAGGTGGTCGCGGCCGTGCTGAAGGGTGGTTTCGCCGGGGCCCGGGCCGGCGGGGGGCCGGTGACGGCGGGTGGCGCCTATCTCGTCGGCGAGCGGGGACCGGAGGTGTTCCGGCCCGCCGGGGCCGGGACGGTCGAGCCGGTCGGCGGCGGCGGCGGCATGACCATCAATGTCACCGTCGAGGGCGGCGGGGCCGAAGGGCTGGTGCGGTCCGACGCCCAGATCGCCCAGGCGCTGGCCCGGGCCGTGGGGCTCGGTGCGCGCCGGCTGTAGGGTCGGCGCGCGTTGACAAGACGGCCGACAGCTCTAGCGTGCGCTCCGCAGTATCGGGGAACAGCATGACGGATATCGATCGCGGCGCGCCCGCGCCGACCAATGGCATGGCCATCGCCTCCCTGGTTCTGGGGATCGTTTCGGTCCTGATCGTCTGGATTCCGGTGGTCGGGATTCTGGGCACGGTCATGGCGCTGATCGGCCTGGTGCTGGGGATCCTGTCCCTGCGCAGACTCGAGGGGCGTGGTCTGGCGATCGGCGGCATTGTCTGCGCCGGCGTCTCGCTGGTGATCACGGCCCTCTATCTGATGGCCTTCCTGGCCGTCATCGCGGCGGCCGCCGGAAACGCCGGCTAGGCGATCGCGTTGAGCGTCGGCTCGGGGCCGTAGCGGTTCTCGCCGGGCTGGGTGTTCGACACCCCGATCCAGATCAGGAATCCCAGGCCGATCGCAAAGGCGGCGAGGAAGAACAGCATCATGCCGCCGACGCCGGCCAGGATGGCCGCCGTGACCTGGGCTTCGTTGGCGTCCGCGACGCCGGCCATGATGGCCGGACCCGCGACGGCGACGATCGCGCCGACGATCAGGGTGGGGCAGGCGACCAGCGGGATGATCTGCAGGAAGCCGCTCTTGCCCATGTCGTGCAGGCGTTTGGCCGTGATGCAGACGTTGCAGTAGATCGTCACCAGGCTCAGCGCCCAGCCGATCAGCGGAATCCAGCCCAGCACGACGTTGACGCCGAGCAGCACCAGCCAGCCGATCCAGAAGGATTGCCGGCCGATGCGGCCGTCCGGCGAAAAGAACAGCGTCTTCCAGTCCATGTGAGTCACTCCCAGCTCCTTGGCGGACCGTAGACCGGCGTTCCGTGAAGGAACAGAGCCGCTCCGATGAGGAATTTGTCATGTCCTTTCACGAGGTCCGCCTGCCCGCGCGGCTGGCGTTCGGCTCGACCGGCGGGGTCGAGCGGCGCACCGAGGTGGTCACCCTGGCGTCCGGGTTCGAGCGCCGCTCGACGCCCTGGGCGCATGGCCGGCGGCGCTATCTTATCGGCGCGGGCGTGCGGTCGCTCGATGACGCCGCGGCGCTGGTGGCGTTCTTCGAGGGCCGGCGCGGGCGGCTGCACGGGTTTCGCTTCCGCGACTTCGCCGACTTCAAGTCCTGCCCGCCGTCGGGGAGCGTGAGCCCGACCGACCAGCCGCTGGGCGTCGGGGACGGCGCGGCGACGACCTTCGCCCTGACCAAGGCCTATGCCGACCTGGCCCGGCCGATCGCCAAGCCCGTCGCCGGGACCGTGCGGGTCGCCGTCGACGGGATCGAGACCGGGGACATCAGCGTCGATGCAGCGACGGGGCGGGTGACGTTCGCCGCGGCGCCGGGCAGCGGCGCCTTGCTGACCGCCGGGTTCGAGTTCGACACCCCGGTGCGGTTCGACACCGACCGGATCGACGTGACGCTGGAGAGCTTCGACGCCGGCCGGGTGGTCGCCGCGCCGCTGATCGAACTGCGGATCTGAGCCTTCCCCCTGTCATCCCGGCCGCAGCGCGCAGCGCGAAGAGCCGGGACCCAGATTCTGCTTCACCCGTAGCGGTCGGGATTGGATCTGGGTCCCGGATCGTCCCTTCGGGCCGTCCGGGATGACGGTGACGGGGGCTCCTGAACCTGGAACCCAAAACAGGCTTCGCCATGAAAACCATCCCTTCGGCCCTGGTCGCCCGGATCGAGTCCGGGGCGGCGACGCTGGCCCATGTCTGGCTGCTGACGCGGCGGGACGGCGCGCGGCTGGGCTTCACCGACCATGACCTGGACCTTACCCACGACGGGGTCCTGTGCCGGGCCGACAGCGGCTGGACCGCCGGGGCCGCCGACAGCCGGCTCGGCTTCGCGCCGGGCGGCGCCTCGGCCAGCGGCGGGCTGGACAGCGAGGCGCTGGCTGAAGGCGACATCGTCGCCGGGCTGTACGACGGCTGCGCGGTCGACTGCCGGCGCGTCGACTGGGCCGAGCCGGCGCTGTTCGCCGGCCTTTGGACCGGGGCCATCACGCGGCTGAAGCGCGAGGGCGCTGCGTTCGTCGCCGAGATCGAGGGGCCGCTGGCCGCGCTCGACCGTATGGCGGGACGCACGTTCGGGCGGCTGTGCGACGCCAATCTGGGCGACGGACGCTGCGGCGTCGCGGACGGCCATCCGAGGTTCGCGGAGGGGTGTGACAAGCGCTCGTCCACCTGTTCAGGGAAATTCGACAACCTTCTGAACTTCAGGGGATTTCCGGCCATTCCCGGCGAGGATTTCCTGACCGTCTATCCGGCGAAGGGCGAGCGCCACGACGGG
>CANJYY010000269.1 GCA_947479185.1 Caulobacteraceae bacterium | reverse complement strand
GGGCAACGTGACCGCGCAGCTGCATGTGCATCTGGTGGGGCGTTGGGCCGGGGATCCGGCGTGGCCGGGGCCGGTGTGGGGTGTCGGGGTTGCGGAGGCGTATGACGCCCGCGAGCTGGACAGCGCGATCGCGGCGGCCCGTCAGAGCTTGAACCTCTAATTCCGCTCATCCTCGCGAAAGTGAGGATGAGCGGGCTTTCTAGGGGGCGGACTTCAGTTCCGCTTCATCACCACCGGGCGGACGCCGCGGTCGTCCATCAGGTCGCCGCGCCAGGTTCCGTCGGAGGCCGGGGTCAGGCTGAGCACCACCGTCGGCTTGCCGGGGGCTTTGGTGATGCGGATGGTCAGGACCGCCGGCTGGCGGTCGAGGCTGTCGATCAGGCCGACCCGGCTCATCGGCGCGTCGAGGCTGCGCCAGGCCCCCTCGAGCTGACCGTAGCCATTGCCCCGGTCGACCAGCTGCAGCGACAGCACCGGCGCCCCGGCGTCGGTGCGCACGGTCCAGCCGCCGTCGAGCGGGCCCTGCAGCCCCTGGGAGGCGGCGGCCGAACCCCGGATGCGGCTCTCGTAGGTCAGGTCGATGACCGTCGGCGGACCGTCGGGGCTCTTGCCCGTCTCGTCGATCATCACCGGCCGGTCGAGGCTGGGCCGCCCCGGCGCGGCGCGCGGCGGCGGGGCCATGATCAGCGGCCGCGCGGGGCCATAGCGGGTCGTGGGCGGCGGCGGGGCCGCGTAGCCCGGCGGCGGCGCGGGCGGCGCGTCGTCGGCCGGCATCGCGTCCGGCTCCTGGTCGGTGGTCTGGTCCGGCGGCAGGGCGGCGGCGATGGCGTCGCCGATCGGGTCGTAGGCCGGCGGCTGGGCGTCGGGTCCGGCCGGCGCGGGACCGGCCGGAGTCTGGGCCAGCGCCGCGCCGGCGCCGAGCGCCAGCGTCAGGAAAAGGGCGAGGCCGAGCCTCAAGCGGCTTCCGCCGCGTGGATCGCCTCGGCCACGGCGACCAGCCGCTGCGCCTGGGCCAGATGCAGCAGTTCGGCCATCTTGCCCTCGACGCGGATGGCGCCCTTGCCCTGGTTTTCCGGCAGGGCGAAGGCGGCGATCACCGCCCGGGCCCAGTCGACCTCGGCCGGGGCCGGCGAGAAGACCAGGTTGCACAGGTCGATCTGCTTGGGATGGATCAGGGTCTTGCCGTCGAAGCCGAAGTCGACGCCCTGACGGCAGACGGCCTCCAGCGAGTTCTGGTCCTCGATATCGTTATGCACGCCGTCGAGGATGGTCAGGTCGTGCATGCGCGCGGCCGTCACGGCCATCGACAGGGCGGCGAAGAACGGCTCGCGGCCGGCCGTCAGGCGGAAGCGCATCTCCTTGGCCAGATCGTTGGTGCCCATGACGAAGGTGGTCAGGCGGGTCGTCGCGGCGGCGGCGGCGATGGCTTCCAGCGCGAACAGCGAGCGGCTGGTCTCGATCATCGCCCACAGGGCCGTGTCGCCCTGCAGCGGCGCGCTGTAGTCGGCCACGTCGTTGGCGTTGTTGACCTTCGGCACGAGGATGGCGTCCGGCTTCGCGGCGGCGGCGGCGCGCAGGTCGTCGGCGCCCCAGGGGGTGTCGGATCCGTTGACCCGGATGACCAGTTCGCGCCGGCCGAAGCC
Source organism: Caulobacteraceae bacterium (assembly GCA_947479185.1). Taxonomy (GTDB): domain Bacteria; phylum Pseudomonadota; class Alphaproteobacteria; order Caulobacterales; family Caulobacteraceae; genus Caulobacter. The sequence continues at coordinate 2,869 of CANJYY010000269.1, read as the reverse complement.
GCCGTCACGCACGGCCTGCATCGCCTGTTCGCGGGCGGCCTCCTTGGCCTCCGGCGCCACGGCGTCCTCGAGATCGAGGATGACCACGTCGCAGGGCAGGGTTTTCGCCTTCTCGATCGCCTTGGCGTTGGAGGCGGGCATGTAGAGGGCGCTGCGGCGGGGACGGGAGGTCATGGGTCGGTTCTGCGTCTCAGGCTGGGGTCTGCTGCTTCTCTACTGTCATCCCGGACGGGCTGGAAGGCCGATCCGGGACGTGGAGGGGGTGTGATGCAAAACCGGGTCCGAAGTGGGGCCTTCCTCTCCCGGAGGGAGAGGTGGCCCGGCCCCCGGGTCGCGCCAAACGCGCGCCCGAGGATAAACTCCGCCGGGTCGGAGAGGGAGGCGGGGAAGGTGGGCTTGCCTGAAACCAGCGGCGACTCCCCCGCCACCATGCTCCGCATGGGCCCCTCCCCCTCCGGGGGAGGAGGGAGGAGGGGCGCCCTGACGCTTTGCCGGAGGAAGGCGAGGCGTCCGTTTTGGCAGTTCGCCCCCCTCTGCTATATCCCCTCCTCCAAGGGCGGCCGCATCGGCCGCCCGCTGTGTTTGCGCCATGACCTCTCCCGCCCCCCTCGCCGCTGACGCCGACGACGTGCAGGTCGTCACCTTCGGCTGTCGGCTGAACGCCTACGAGAGCGAGGCCCTGCGCGCGCGGGCGCAGGCGGACGGGCTGGAGAACGCGGTGGTGTTCAACACCTGCGCGGTGACCAACGAGGCTGTGCGCCAGGCGCGGCAGGCGATCCGCAAGGCGCGGCGCGAACGGCCGGGGGCCCGGCTGATCGTCACCGGCTGCGCGGCGCAGATCGATCCGGCCGCCTTCGCCGCCATGCCCGAGGTCGACCTGGTGCTGGGCAACGCCGAGAAGGCGCAGCCCGGCGCGCTGGCCGATACGTCGGCGCGGGTGCGGGTCAATGACATCATGTCGGTGCGCGAGACGGCCGGCCATCTGATCGACGGGCTGCGCGACCGGGCGCGGGCCTTCGTCGAGGTGCAGAACGGCTGCGACCACCGCTGCACCTTCTGCATCATCCCGTTCGGCCGGGGAAACTCGCGCAGCGCCGCCGCCGGCGAGGTGGTCGAGCAGGTGCGCCGGCTGACCGCCGAGGGCTATCGCGAGGTGGTGCTGACCGGGGTCGACATCACCAGCTGGGGCGCCGACCTGCCGGGCCAGCCGACGCTGGGCCAGCTGGTGTCGCGGATCCTCAAGCTTGTGCCCGACCTGCCCCGGCTGCGGCTGTCGTCGATCGACGCGGCGGAGATCGATCCGGACCTGATGCGCTGCCTGGCCGAGGAGCCGCGGCTGATGCCGTACCTGCACCTAAGCCTGCAGGCCGGCGACGACCTGATCCTCAAGCGGATGAAGCGCCGGCATCTGCGGGCCGACGCGCTGAAACTGATCGCGCAGGTGCGCGCCGTGCGGCCGGACACGGCCTTCGGCGCCGACCTGATCGCCGGCTTCCCGACCGAGAGCGACGCGGCGTTCGACAATACCCTGGCGCTGGTCGAGGAAGCGGGCCTGTCGTTCCTGCACGTCTTCCCCTACAGCGCCCGCCCCGGCACCCCGGCGGCCCGCATGCCGCCCGTGAAGGGCCCGGTGATCAAGGACCGCGCCCGCCGCCTGCGGGCAGCCGGCGAGGCGGCGCTGCAACGGCATCTGGCGCGACAGGTCGGCCGGGTGCTGAACGGGCTGGTCGAAAAGCCGGGCGTGGCCCGGGCCGATGACTTCACCGAGATCGCGTTTGTTGGCGACGCACCGGTGGGCGAGATCGTGGCCATGCGGGTGACGGGTGTCAGCGGTGGGACGGTGACGGCGGAGTTGGTCTGACTTCGACTTTCCTCCCTGCGCAGCGGGGAGGGGGACGGCCGGAGGCGGTGGAGGGGCTGCGCCGCCTTCGCCGGCAAGCACCGGAATTCGGGACGTGCCGGCGCGCCCGGCGCTGTCCCCTCCGACCCCGCTCCGCCGGGCCACCTCTCCACAAGCGGAGAGGAAAGACTTTGACACACCCGCCCCGATGTCTTGAGGGCCAGTGTTGCTCCGGCGATTGTCCTGCTCAAGGACCGCTTCGCGGCCGCGCAGCGGCGGGTCCGAAGGACCCGTCCTTGACCAGGTCCGTCGTCCGGAGCGCACAATTCCATCAAGGCCAAAGGGCGATTGTCATCCCGGCAGTGGAGCGTAACCTCCCGCGCCAACGACCGGGGGGCCCCGACCACATGACCAACACGATCAAACGCCGGCTGCTGCCGCTGCTGACCGGCCTGACCGGGCTCGCGACGCTGGGCGTCACCCTCGCCTTCCAGCAACTGGCGGCGGTCAAGGCGGCCGGGACCTGCGTGGGCGCGGGGTCGGTGGTGGAGTTCGAGTTCGCGCGGACCGCCGCAGAGCTGGCCGCCGTGTTCGGGCCGGAGGTCTGCCGCAGGCCGGTGATCGCCGGGATGGACGCGGTCAACCGGCTGGATATCGCCGCCTTTATTCCCGCCTACACGGCCTTCGCGATCCTCGCGGCGCTGTGGCTGGGCGGGCGGTCGCGGCTGGCGCTGGCCGCCATCGCGCTGGCCGTGGTCGCGTTCGTCGCTGACATGGTCGAGACCACGACGCTGTTGCAGATCACGAAGGATGTCGCTGCGGCCGAACCTCTGCTGCCGCGCTCGTCGACGGCGGCCTGGATCAAGTTCGCGGCGCTGGGCGCGCCTGGCCTGGCTCTGGCGCTGATCTGTCGGCGCGCGGCGCCGAAGCGGCGGCTCCTGGCGGTGCTGCTGGTGCTGCCGGCGATCGGCGTGGCTGCGGCGCGGATCGATCCGGGCAGCGTCGGGTTGTTGACCCTCGGCCTCGGCC
>CANJYY010000268.1 GCA_947479185.1 Caulobacteraceae bacterium | reverse complement strand
GGTCGGTCCAGTTGAGGCCGGCGCCGCCGTTGATGTTGGCGCAGTCAAAGCCGCTGACGTTGCCGAACGCCGGGGCGTTCGTGCAGGGGCTGCCCGAGGTGCTGAGGGCGGCCAGGCGGTCCGTGTACATGAACTCGGTATTGTATTCGGCGTCCGACTTGCTCCACTGGGCGTAGATATCCCAGTCCCAGCCTTCCAGGAAGCTGCCGAAGTCGCCGCGAACCCCGACCAGGCCGCGGGCGTAGTCGACGGTCTGGTTGGTCTCGATCTTGCGCGCAATGATCGGCGTGATCGTCTGACCGAAGGTCAGGCCGGTGTCGGGGCGACGGTTGTAGACGTGGTCGAACAGCAGGCCCGAGGTCGTCTGGCGCAGGGAGTTGGTCACCCGAACCGGCGTGAAGTTCGAGGCCGAGTAGCTGGCCGTCTCACGACGGTTGAACAGGAATTCGCCGTACACTTCCGTCGACGGCGTCAGGTCGAAGCCACCGAAGGCCGACAGCGAGTAACGGTCGACCGGGTAACGGATGATCGCCTTGTCGTAGTTCGGGTGGGTGTTCTCACGGTAGGGGTAGGTCAGCGGATAGCCGGCGCGCGAGGTGCGGGCCATGCCGACCACCGGCGAGTTGTTGCCCTGGGCCGAGTTCGGATAGGTGACGCCCGGACGGGTGAACACCAGGTCGCCGAGCGTCGTGGTGCGCAGGGTGTTGACCAGGATGTTCCAGCAGAGCGGCTTGCCGGTGTCGACGTCGAGGTGATCCTTGCGCGCGCCCGTGACCGGGTCGAACAGGTAGTCGGCGGCGCAGGCGGTCTGCTCGCGATCGCCGCGACGCAGGGCTTCCTGGTGATAGTAGTCGGCGCCGACGCTGATGTAGCCGCGGTCGAAGGTCTTACCCCACGAACCGTTGATGCGGTACAGCTCGCCACCCGTCTCGTACGGCATGTTGCCGTAGATCGAGAGGTTGCCGCCGTCCGTGTTGGACTTGGTGATGAAGTTGACCACGCCGGCGATGGCGTCCGAACCGTAGATCGAGGACGCGCCGTCCTTCAGGATCTCGATGCGGTCGATCATCGACTGCGGGATGACGTTCAGGTCGACGGGGCCGACCTGGCCGCCGATGCCGGCCGGGCCGAGACGACGGCCGTTCAGCAGAACCAGGGTGCGTTGCGCGCCGAGGCCGCGCAGCGAGACGGTGGAGACGCCGACGCCGCCGACGTTGACGAAGCCGGTGAACTGGGCGTTCACCTGCTGCGAACCGGCGACCAGCGAGGACTGCTGGAGGATTTCAGCCGTGTCGACCAGGCCTTCGAGCGCGGACTGCTCGGAGGTGATGACCTGGATCGGCGAGGCGCTGCTGTACTCGTCGCGCTTGATGCGCGAGCCGGTGACCACGAGGACCTCGACTTCGGTGTCGTCATCACTCGCGGCCGGCGCGGGCGCGGCTGCCGGGGCGCTCTGCGCGAACGCGGCGCCAGGAGCGGCCACGGCCATCGCGGCGGCGAGGCCGGCGATCACAGTCGTGGTCATCAGGAAATTGCGGTTCAACATAGTAAGTCATCCCCCCCGAGGGTGATAAGCGACGCGGGCACCCGCTTGCGGTCCAATCCGCAGATTTTTTGAAACTACCAGCTTCGCCTTGCCCGACAAGGCGCATGACCATTCTTCGACAGATCGTCGCCGGATCGTTACAATCTGGCCACAGTTGCCTCATTCGCGTGCAAATCCCGTCAGACGCGAAGGTGCGAGGCCTGGGCAAGAACGACTTGGCCAAACGCCGGAAGTGGTTAAATTGCCTACCGGTCTGTTCGTTCCCGGTGAAACCCGACCGCCGACCCGCCGATTCCGGATCTCTTCCGGCGTCGGAAGACCAGAAGCGCAACCCTCGCGAGGCCACAGTGAAGCCACTTTTCCGCACCGTTTTCCTGGCCGCCTTCGCGGTCCTTCTGGGGCTGGCGCCAGCGACCTCGAGCGTCGCCCGGCGGCAGGTTCCGGCCCCGCCGTCGGCCGAGGATTTCGGCCGCTCGCCGGCCATCCGCAGCGTTTCGATCGCGGCCGACGGCAAGCACCTGGCCGCCGTCGTCTCGCCGGACGGGATCACCTCGAACGTCTCGATCTGGCGGACCGACGCCATGGGCGCGGCGCCCAAGACGCTCGGCGCCTCGCCCAGCCAGATTCAGAATGTCAGCTTCATCAAGAATGACATGCTGGCCATCACCCTGCGCCAGACGATCACCGTCGGCACGACCAAGACCCACCTCTTCCGGCTGATGTTCGTCGATTTCGACGGCAAGACCTGGCGCTCGGCGCTCGGCGGCACCGATCCGAACGAATATGTGCCGGCCAACATGGTCGACACCCTGCCGCAGGATCCCCGCAACGTGCTGGTCGCCGGTCGCGACGGGATCTACAAGGTCGACGTCTACACCGGCCGCGCCACCAAGGCGTTCCCCGACTCGGACAAGTTCTTCGACGAGCTCATCGACCTGACCGGCGCGGTCCGCGCCCGCCAGTCGTTCGACTTCGAAAACGGCAACGTCTACATCGCCCAGTGGATCCGCAACCCGGCGACCAACGCCTGGGAAGAGCACTTCCGCTGGTTCGCCAAGGACCGTGAGCCCAAGGAGGTCGTCGGCTTCACCAACGACCCCAACATCATCTACGTCCGCACCAACGCCGGGCGCGACAAGGCGGCGATCTACGAATACGACATCGCCGCCCGCAAGTTCACCGAGGTCGTCTTCGAGCACAAGCTGTTCGACGCCATCGGCGTGGTGCAGTCCGAGGCCGCCGCCGACCGCGGTCGCCTGCTGGGCTTCACCTACCAGGGTGAGAAGACGCGGGTCTACTGGACCGATCCGAAGCTGAAGGCGCTGGACAAGGGCCTGCGCCAGGCGCTCGGCGTGACCACCGCCCCGCTGCAGTGGGTCGACATCGCCACCGGCGAGGCCACCCGCTACTCGACCGCCGACGGCGCGGACGCCTCGCTCGGCGCCTGGTCCGACGACATGAAGTACGCCATCGTCACCAAGACCGGCCCGCGCCAGCCGACCGAATACTACCTGCTGACGGACGCGGGCCAGCTCAGCCTGCTGGGCAAGTCGCGGCCGTGGTTCAACACCGCCACCCTGGGCGACATGCGTCTGGTGCAGTATCCGGCGCGGGACGGCCTGATGATCCCGGCTCTCCTGACCACGCCGCGCAAGGAGATCTACGGCGCCGGTCCCTACCCCACGATCATCATCCCGCACGGCGGCCCCTGGGCTCGTGACGAGATGACCTGGGACGGCCCGGGCTGGGTGCAGTACTTCGCCGCCCGCGGCTACGCCGTGATGCAGCCGCAGTACCGCGGCTCCGAGGGCTGGGGACAGCGGCTCTGGCGCGCCGGCGACGGCGAATGGGGCCAGAAGATGCAGGACGACAAGGACGACGGCGTGAAGTGGCTGATCGCCCAGGGCATTGCCGCGCCTGACCGGGTGGCCATGCACGGCTACTCCTACGGCGGCTACGCGGCCATGGCGGCCTCGGTGCGGCCCAACGGCCTGTACCAGTGCGCCGTCGCCGGCGCCGGCGTCGCCGAGCTCGACCGCTTCCGCGAGCTGATCAACCAGAGCCGGATCGGCCGGGAGTTCCAGCGGCCGACGATCCTCGGCCTGTCGCCGCTTGACCACGCGGCCGACGTGTCGATCCCCGTGTTCCTCTATCACGGCGACCGCGACGTCACCGTGCCGATCGGCGAGTCGGAGCGGTTCGCCTCCGCGCTCAAGGCCGCCGGCAAGCCGTACAAGTACCTGCCGATCAAGGACATGGGCCACCAGTCCAACCGCTGGGAAGCGGGCCAGATCGCCCAGGTCCTGACGGCGGTCGAGGGCTTCCTGCGCACCGACTGCGGACCCGGCGGGCTGTAGCCCTCCGGTCCACCGGCGGACATGATCAAGGGCGGGGAGCGATCCCCGCCCTTTTTCATGCGCGCGGGGACATGCCCTTCAGGGCCTGTCGCCATCAGCTGAAGCGGCGGGGGACATGTACCGAAGGCGGTCCATGTCCCCGTTGGCGCTCATGGCGGCGGCCGCGTCACGCAGCCGGGCCGGTGACGGTGGGGACGGCGCGGCGCGCTCCGGGCTCAGCCGGATGAGCAGTTGTCGTGGGCCTGAGAAGGCCGAAGCCGTCGCGCGCCGCGAAGTCCGTTGTCCGGAAGCCGCCGGCGGGCAGCGGTTTTGACGCCTGGCCGACAGAAGCCTCCGGCGGGCGGGCGGCGGCGCGCCGTCCCGGACCGTGAGCGTACCCACCGCTCACCTGCCGCGCCCTCGGCCAGGGGCCGTTTCTGTTCTCAGCTCCCCCAGGATGTCGTTGGCGGCGGCCGAGGGACCTTCACGACGGACGCCGTCAGAGCGTCCCGCTCGAACGCCACCCCGCCGCCGCCCCCGGATCGCCTGGCCAGAAGCGCCCTCCCCGTGCGGCGGGATGAGGCGGGTATGGGGGCCGGCCCACGGAGCGATGGGCAGATTGTTTTGCGCGGTCGGACAGCGCGGGCAGCGGCGAGGGATTTCAACCGGTTGGG
>CANJYY010000267.1 GCA_947479185.1 Caulobacteraceae bacterium | reverse complement strand
CCTCCAGATCGGCCGGGGTGCAAGTGGCGCACTGGCCGCCGGCCGGCATGGCGTTGAATCCCTGGATGCTGTGGTCGACGAGCACCGGCAGGCCCTGCTTCCAGCGCGGCGCCCAGGCGGCGGCGTCATGCACCATCGGCGCGCCGGACTCGGCGATCGTGTGGCAGGCCTTGCAGGAGGTCGCATAAAGCTCCGCCAGACGGGCATCAGCCGGCCGCAGCAGGGCGGCCTGTTCCGGCGTCGGGGCGGGCTTGGGCGCGGGGCCGCAGGCGGTCAGGGCGAGGGTGACGAAGACGAGGCCGAAAGAGCCTGCGTGGTTCGAGACGCGGCCTGTCGGCCGCTCCTCACCATGACGAGCCATTTTGCTATCCACCCTGTTCGTCATCCTGAGGAGCGCGAAGCGCGTCTCGAAGGACGCAAGAAGCCCGTGCAATCCCATCCCTAGCCCTCCAGGCCATTCAGCCGCCGCGCGGCGGTCAGGGTGTTCTGCAGCAGGCAGGCGATGGTCATCGGCCCGACCCCGCCCGGCACCGGCGTGATCCAGCCCGCGACGTCCTTCGCCTCGGCGAAGGCCACGTCGCCGACCAGCCGCGTCTTGCCCTCGGCGGCCCGCACGGGATCGCGCGAGGGGAAGCGGGTGATGCCCACGTCGATGACCGCCGCGCCCGGCTTGATCCAGTCGCCGCGGACCATCTCGGCCCGGCCGACGGCCGCGACGAGGATGTCGGCCTGCCGGCAGATGCCCGGCAGGTCGCGGCTGCGCGAATGGGCGATGGTCACGGTGCAGTCGGCGGCCAGCAGCAGCTGGGCCATCGGCTTGCCCATCAGGTTCGAGCGGCCGATGACCACCGCGTTCAGCCCCCGCAGGTCGCCCAGCGCGTCCTTCAGCAGCATCATGCAGCCGACCGGCGTGCAGGAGGTCAGGGCCGGCAACCCGCTGGCCAGCCGGCCGGCGTTGATCACGGTCAGGCCGTCGACGTCCTTGTCCGGCGAGATGGCGGCGACGATGCGCGCCTGGCTCAGGTGGTCGGGCACCGGGAACTGCACCAGCAGGCCGTGGATCGCCGGGTCGGCGTTGAGCTTCTCCACCAGGGCCAGCACCTCGGCCTCGCTGGCGTCGGCCGGCAGCTTGTGGGTTTCGGAGTACATGCCGGCCGCTTCGGACTGCACGCCCTTGTTGCGGACATAGACCTCGCTGGCCGGATCCTCGCCCACCAGCACCACCGCCAGACCCGGCGTGATCCCGTGGTCGGCCTTCAGCGTGGCGACATCCGCGGCCAGCTGCTCGCGCAGGCGCTCGGAGAAGGCCTTGCCGTCGATAATGCGCGCCTGCGTCATGCCATCGTCTCCCCGGGAACCTGCGTCGCCCCCTACCCGTTCACCGGCCGCCGCGCAATCAGAGGTCGCCGATGTCGCTCAACCGCCTGTTCACCCGCTTCGCCAACGTCGTGTCCAAATGGACCGGCCGGCCGGCCGCCTTCACCCTGTGCATCATCGGCGTGGCGGTCTGGGCGGCCAGCGGCCCGATGTTCAAGTTTTCCGAGACCTGGCAGCTGGTGATCAACACCTCCACGACCATCATCACCTTCCTGATGGTGTTCCTGATCCAGAACACCCAGAACCGCGACAACGCCGCCCTGCACGCCAAGCTCGACGAACTGATCCGGGTCGGCGACTCGGACAACAAGTTCATCGGCATCGAGCATCTGACCGACGACGAACTCGAGGCGATCCTCGAGGAATGCGAGCGGTCGGCCAGGGAGATCCACGAGGTCCTGCACAAGAAGCGCGCCCGTCGGGGCCAGGGTGGAACCACCGCCATGGTGGAGGACCCCGGCCATCCCCTGCCCGCTCCCCGCAAGGCCTCCCCGCGCGCGGCGTCGCCCCGCAAACCGGCGGCGAAGCGCAAGCCCGCATAGTCATCGGGCGACATCGTGCTATGCCGGGACATGCCCTCGCCACGCGCTGAAACAGCCGATGTCGTTCTGGTTGGCGGCGGTCTGGCCAATGGCCTGATCGCCCTGCGGCTCAAGGCGTTGCGCCCGGACCTTCGGGTCGTGGTCATCGAGCGCGACGCGACCTTCGGCGGCCGCCACACCTGGAGCCATTTCGCCACCGACGTCAGCCCGGCCATCGGCGCCTGGCTTGCCCCCCTGATCGCCCATCGCTGGGACCGCTACGAGGTCCGCTTTCCGTCGCATTGCCGGACCCTCTCCACGCCCTATCTGGCCATTTCGTCAGAGCGGTTTCACGAAGTGGTTTCAGCGGCGATGGGTGACGACGGCTGGACCGGCGCGGGGGTCGTGTCCCTCGACGCCAACATGGTGGTCCTGACCGACGGCCGGGCGATCAACGCCCCCTGCGTCATCGACGGACGCGGCCCGGCGCCCAGCCCCGATCTGGCCCTCGGCTGGCAGAAGTTTCTCGGCCTGGAGGTCGAGCTGGCGGCGCCGCACGGCCTGACCGGCCCGGTCGTCATGGACGCCACCGTCGACCAGCTGGACGGCTATCGCTTTCTCTACAGCCTGCCCCTGTCGCCGACCCGGCTGCTGATCGAGGACACCCGCTACAGCGACGGCGAAGCGCTCGATCTGGACGCCCTGCGCGCCGACATCGCGGCCTACGCCGCCGCCCGGGGCTGGACCATCGCCTCCGTGGAACGCGAGGAGACCGGCATCCTGCCCATCGCGCTGGCCGGCGATATCGACGCCCACTGGCGCCACACACGGGCCGCCCAGGTCGGGCTGCGGGCGGCGCTGTTCAACCCGGTCACCGGCTATTCCCTGCCCGATGCGGCGCGGCTGGCCGACGAGATCGCCGCCCTGCCCGTCCTGACCACCGAAGCCGTGCGAACCTGCGCCGAGGGGCGCTCGAAGCAGCGCTGGCGCGAGCGCGGCTACTACCGCCTGCTGAACCGCATGCTGTTCCGCGCCGCAGAACCGGGCCGCCGCTATGTCGTGCTGGAGCGGTTCTACCGGCTGAACCAGGGCCTCATCGAACGGTTCTACGCCGGGCGCATCACGCTGGCCGACAAGGCCCGCATCCTGATCGGCAAGCCGCCGGTGCCGGTTTCGGCCGCCCTGGCCGTGCTGTCTGAGAAATCTGTTCTTCCTGGGAGCGTACACGCATGACCAAGCCGCGCGCGGCGGTGATCGGGTCGGGATTCGGCGGGCTCGCGCTCGCCGTCCGGCTGCAGTCGGCCGGCTTCGACACGACCCTGTTCGAGGGCCGGGACAAGCCCGGGGGCCGGGCCTACGTCTGGCATGAGGAGGGCTTCACCTTCGACGCGGGCCCGACGGTGATCACCGATCCGGACTCGCTGGAGCAGCTGTTCGCCCTGTCGGGCCGCAAGCTGTCGGACTACGTCGAGCTGGTCAGCGTCGATCCGTTCTACCGGCTGTGCTGGGAAGACGGCCATACCTTCGACTACGTCAACGACCAGGCCGCGCTGGACGCCCAGATCGCCGCCCGCAATCCGGCCGACGTGGCGGGCTACAGGCGCTTCCTCGCCTATTCGGAAGCGCTGTTCCAGGAGGGCTACGTCAAGCTGGGCCATGTGCCCTTCCTCGACATCAAGAGCATGATCGCCGCGGCCCCGACGCTGATGAAGCTGCAGGCCTGGCGCAGCGTCTACGCCAAGGTCAGCACCTTCGTGCAGGATCCCTACCTGCGCCAGGCGCTGTCGTTCCACACCCTGCTGGTCGGCGGCAGCCCGTTCGCCACCTCCTCGATCTACGCCCTGATCCATGCACTGGAGCGGCGCGGCGGGGTCTGGTTCCCGATCGGCGGCACCCACAGCCTGATCACCGCCCTGGCGACCCTGTTCCAGGAGCTGGGCGGAAAACTGCGGCTGTCGACGCCGGTCAGCCAGATCACCACAGAGGCCGGCCGCGTCACCGGTGTGACCCTGGCCGACGGGACGACCGAGACCTTCGACACGGTCGCCTCCAACGCCGACATCGTCCACACCTACGAAAAGCTGCTCGGCCAGACGCCGCGCGGCCGGTCGGAGGCCAAACGGCTGAAGGGCGCGCGCTTCAGCCCCTCGCTGTTCGTGGTCCACTTCGGCCTCAAGGCCGAGCACCCGCAGATGCGCCACCACACCATCTGTTTCGGCGCGCGCTATCGCGAGCTGATCGGCGAGATCTACGGCAAGGACGGCCTGGCCGACGACTTCTCGCTCTACATCCACGCCCCCTGCGCCAGCGACAAGGGCATGGCGCCGGAGGGGTGCTCCAGCTTCTACGCCCTGTCGCCCGTGCCGCATCTGGGCACAGCCAACATCGACTGGGCGGTCGAGGGGCCGAAGTACCGCGACCGCATCCTCGGCTATCTTGAGGAGCGCTATATCCCGAACCTCAAGCGGGATCTGGTCGTCAGCCGCATCTTCACGCCGCAGGACTTCCAGAGCGAACTCAACGCCTTCCAGGGATCTGCTTTCTCGCTGGAGCCGATCCTGACCCAGAGCGCCTGGTTCCGGACCCACAACCGCGACGACCAGATCGCCAACCTCTACTTCGTCGGGGCGGGCACCCATCCGGGGGCGGGCATCCCGGGCGTGGTCGGATCGGCGCGGGCCACGGCCGGGCTGAT
>CANJYY010000266.1 GCA_947479185.1 Caulobacteraceae bacterium | reverse complement strand
CTCCCGGCGGGAGAGGGAGGGGCCCATGCGAAGCATGGGAGGGTGAGGGCGTTCCGGTCCTTCCGGACCCGCCCATAATCCCTCATCCGACCTGCTCGTCAGGCCACCTTCTCCCTCCGGGAGAAGGAAGACCTCCCTACCGCCGCTTGCCCTTGCGCACGCCCTTGGGCGTGCCGCCGCGCTTGGGGCCGCCTCTGCCGGGATCCATCTTTCGGCGCACGCCCAGGCGTGCGCGGGGGGCGTTGGGGTCGGCGGGCATGGGCTCTGACAGCATCTCGAACAGCAGGCCGCCGGTGACCGGCGTGGCCTCGCGCAGCCGCACCTCGACGGGCATGCCCAGCGGCCAGCGGGCGCCGGTCCGTTCGCCGACCAGCGCATGCGTGCGGTCGTCGTGGACGAAGAACTCGTCGCCCAGCGTCGAGACGGGAATCAGCCCGTCGGCCCCGGTGTCGGTCAGGCGGATGAACAGGCCAAAGCGGGTCACGCCGGTGACCCGGCCGTGGAAGTCGCTGCCGACCTGGTCGGCCAGGAAGGCGGCGACATAGCGGTCGTTGGCGTCGCGCTCGGCGGCCATGGCCCGGCGTTCGGAGAAGGTGATCCGCTCGGCGGTGTCCTTCATCTGCTTGACGTCCTGGTCGGTCAGGCCGTCGGTTCCCAGGCCCAGGGCCCGGATCAGGCCGCGGTGCACGACCAGGTCGGCGTAGCGGCGGATCGGGCTGGTGAAGTGGGCGTAGCGCTGCAGGTTCAGCCCGAAATGGCCGATGTTGTCGGGGTTGTACTGGGCCTGCATCTGGGTGCGCAGGACCACCTCGTTGACGATGTCGGCGTGCGGCCCCTCGTGGGTCTCGGCCAGCAGCTTGTTGAACCGGTCGGTGCGCGGCGCCTCGCCCTTGGCCCAGGGGATCTCCAGCGTCTGCAGGAAGTCCGTCAGCGCCATCATCTTCTCAGGGCTGGGCGTGTCGTGGATGCGGTAGATCAGCGGGGTCTTCTTCTGCTCCAGGGTCTCGGCGGCGCTGACGTTGGCCTGGATCATCATCTCCTCGATCAGCCGGTGCGCTTCCAGCGAGGCGCGCTTGGTGATCGAGGCGACATCGCCCTCGGGCGAGATGATGATGCGGCGCTCGTCGCTCTCGATGGCCAGGGGCGAGCGGGCGCTGCGGCCCTTGAGCATCACGTGATAGGCGGTCCACAGCGGCTTGAGGATGCCCTCGAGGATCGGCCCGGTCTTGTCGTCCGGGTTGCCGTCGATGGCCATCTGGGCCTGCTCGTAGCTGAGCTTGGCCGCCGACCGCATCAGTCCGCGCACGAAGCGGTGGCTGATCTTGCGGCCGTCCTTGTTGAACACCATCCGCACGGCCAGGGTCGCGCGGTTCTCGCCCTCGCGCAGGGAGCAGAGGCCGTTGCTCAGCACCTCCGGCAGCATCGGCTCGACGCGGTCGGGGAAGTAGACGCTGTTGGACTTGTCGCGGGCGACGATGTCGAGCGCCGTGCCCGGGCGGACGTAGGCGGCGACATCGGCGATAGCCACCCAGACGATCCAGCCGCCGGGGTTGCCGGGCGCCGGGTCGGGATGGGCCAGGACGGCGTCGTCATGGTCGCGCGCGTCGGCCGGGTCGATGGTGATGAACGGCAGGTCGCGCAGGTCTTCGCGGCCCTTGAGCGACGGCGGCTGGGCTGCTTCGGCTTCCGCCTCGGCCTCCGGCGAGAAGCCGGTCGGGATGCCGTGGCTGTGGATGGCGATGAGGGATGCAGCCCGGGGTTCGTCCTCGCGGCCGACCACCTCCAGCAGCTTGCCGTGCTTGGGCCCGTAGCGCTGCGTCTGGGCGCCGACGGTGGCCAGCACCAGGTCGCCGTCCTTCAGCTTCTCGCCGTCGGCGTACGACAGGATCAGGCTGTCCTTGGACTTGCGATCGACGGGCTCGACGCGGACCTCGCGGTTCGACTTGCGGATCACGCCGAGGATGCGGTGCGCGCTCTGGCCGAGCTTCTTGATCAGCCGGGCCTCGAACTCGCCGGTCTCGAGCCGGTCGAAGTGGACCAGCACCCGGTCGCCCATGCCGGGCGCGCCGGCGACGGCCTCGCCCTTCGCCGGGGCCAGCCGGGCCAGCGGCGCGTCCTCGCCGGCCTTGACCAGCCGCACATAGAGCTCGCCGTCGGTGTCGCGCTCGACCACGTCGGCGACGCCGACCGGGGGCAGGGCGCCGGCCTCGGCGAAGCCCTTGCGGCCGCGCTTGCCCAGCGCGCCTTCGTCCTCGAGCTTGCGCAGCATGTCGCGCAGCGCGCGGCGGCCCTCGCCCTTCAGCCCGAAGGCCCGGGCGATGTCGCCCTTGTCCTGCTCACCGGCGGTGCGCAGGTAGGCGATCAGCGTCTCCCGATCCGGCAGGCCGGGCGGCGGGCGGGGGGTCTTCACGGGCTTGGTCGCCGGTTTCGGCGGACGGGGAGGCTTGGCCATAGGGCGGAGATATCACAACAGCTCGTCATCGTCGGACTTGTTCCGACGACCCATGAACACCTGATTCTGCCGCAAGATGCCGCGACGCCCGCAAATGACCTGCCGGCGCCGCGTGCATGGGTCCTCGGGACAAGCCCGAGGATGACGGTTCTTACTCGGCAGCGGCCTTGGGTTTGGCCGTCGCCTTCTTCTTCGCCGGAGCCTTCTTTTTCGCCTTCACGGTGTTGGCGGTCAGGGCGTCGGGCTTCTTCGGGGCCGCGGCCTTCTTCGGCGCGGCCGGTTTCTTGGCGGCGGCCTTCTTGACCGGCTTCTTGCCGCCGCCCTTGGCGACGCGTTCGGCCAGCAGGGCCACGGCCTCTTCCAGCGTCACCTCGGTCGGCTCCTTGCCGCGCGGGACGTTGGCGTTGGTCGCGCCGTGCTTGATGTAGGGGCCGAAGCGGCCGGACAGGATCTTGATCGCCTGGCCGTCCTCGGGGTGGGCGCCCAGCTCCTTCAGCGCCGCGGCCGTGGCCCGGCCGCCCTTGCCGCCGGCCCGCTTCTCGGCGAGCACGGCGACGGCGCGGTTCAGGCCCACGTCGAACACCTCGTCGGCGCTCTCCAGGTTGGCGTAGGTGCCGTCGTGCAGCACGAACGGGCCATAGCGGCCGATGCCGGCGACGATGACCTTGCCGTCCTCCGGGTGCGTCCCGACCTCGCGCGGCAGGTCGAGCAGGCGCAGGGCCTTGTCGATGTCGATCGAGGCCGGCGGCCAGCCCTTGGGCAGGCTCGAGCGCTTGGGCTTGTCGCCCTCGGGCGGGGTCTCTTCGACATAGTGGCCGAAGCGGCCGTTCTTGAGCCAGACGGTCTGGCCGCTCTTGGGGTTGATGCCCAGTTCGCGGTCGCCCTCGGCGGCTTCGCCTTCGCCGTCAGGCTGGGCGATCGGCCGGGTGAAGCGGCATTCGGGATAGTTGGAGCAGCCGATGAAGGCGCCGAACTTGCCGGTCTTGAGGCTCAGCTGGCCGACGTTGCAGGTCGGGCAGAGGCGCGGGTCGGAGCCGTCGGCCTTGGCCGGGAAGATGTGCGGGCCGAGCGCCTCGTTCAGGGCGTCCAGCACGTTGGTGACACGCAGTTCGGCGATCTCGCCGACGGCCGCGTGGAAGTCCTTCCAGAAGTCCCGCAGGAACTCCTTCCAGTCCAGCTTGCCGTCCGAGACCAGGTCGAGCTTTTCCTCCAGCGCGGCGGTGAAGTCGTACTCGACGTAGCGCAGGAAGAACTGCTCGAGGAAGGCCGTGACCAGCCGGCCCTTGTCCTCGGGAATGAAGCGGTTCTTGTCCATCCGCACATAGGCGCGGTCGCGCAGCACGGTCAGCACCGAGGCGTAGGTCGAGGGGCGGCCGATGCCGAGCTCTTCCATCCGCTTGACCAGGCTGGCTTCGGAGAAGCGCGGGGGCGGCTCGGTGAAGTGCTGGTCGGCGCGGGCGTTTATCACCCGGGCGTCGGCGCCCTCGTTGATCACCGGCAGCTTGCCGGCGAAGTCGGCGTCCTCGCCGCCGGCGGCCTTGTCCTGTTCGGGATCGTCGCGGCCTTCCTCGTAGACGGCGAGGTAGCCGGGGAACTGGATCACCTGGCCGGTGGCGCGCATGCCGGTCTTGCCGTCGCTGCCTTCCAGCTCGACGGCGGTGCGCTCGATGCGGGCGGCCTCCATCTGCGAGGCGATCATCCGCTTCCAGATCAGCTCGTAGAGCCGGCCCATGTCGCTTTCGAGCTTCAGCTTGCCGGGATTGCGCTCCAGCGAGGTCGGCCGGATCGCTTCGTGGGCTTCCTGGGTGTTCTTGGCCTTGGTCTTGTAGAGGCGGGCGGACTCGGGGACGTAGTCCTTGCCGTACAGGCCGGCGATGACCTTGCGGGCCTCGTCGAGCGCCTCGGGCGCCGACTGCACGCCGTCGGTCCGCATGTAGGTGATCAGGCCGGTGGTTTCGCCGCCGATGTCGACGCCTTCATACAGCTTCTGCGCGGCCTGCATGGTCCGCTGGGCCGAGAAGCCGAGCTTGCGCGAGGCCTCCTGCTGCAGGGTCGAGGTGGTGAACGGCGGCGGAGGCGTGCGCCGGGCCGGCTTCTTCTCGACCGAGGCGACCTTGAAGCTGCAGGCCTGGACAGCGGCGCGG
>CANJYY010000265.1 GCA_947479185.1 Caulobacteraceae bacterium | reverse complement strand
GCATTCACGAACTCAGCCGGGCCGAGGGGCCCTTCGTGCTGGTGGACTGCGGCTCGCTCCCCCGGGAACTCAACTCGCTGCGCAGCGAGTTGCTCGGCCACGTGCGAGGTGCGTACTCCGATGCCCGACAGGCGCGGCTGGGCAAGCTCCACCACGCCGACGGCGGCACCCTGTTCCTCGACGAGGTCGGCGAACTGCCGCTCGACATGCAGGTCAAGCTGCTGCGGGCCCTGCAGGAGAGCGAGATCGATCCGATCGGCGCCAAGCGCTCGGTGCGGGTCGACGTACGCATCGTTTCGGCGACCAACCGCGACCTGACCAACCACGTCGCCGAAGGCCGCTTCCGTGAGGACCTGTTCTATCGCCTGAACGTTTATCCGATCGAGGCCCCGTCGCTGCGCGAACGCCGCGAAGACGTGCCGTCGCTGGTCGAGGCCTTCGTGCGGCGGTTCAACATCGAGGAAAACAAGCGCGTCATGGGCGCCTCGGCCGAGACCCTGGCCCTGCTGACCGCCTTCGACTGGCCGGGCAACGTCCGCCAGCTGGAGAACGCCGTCTATCGCGCCATCGTCCTGTCCGACTCGCCCCATCTGCAGCCGCACGACTTCCCGGCCATCTCGGGGGTCAAGATCGCGCCGGAAGCCCTGACCGCCGCCGCCGCCGCCATGCCGACGCCGCAGGAGCTGATCGCCGAGATCAGCAAGGACGCGCCGGTGCGGATCCTCGATGCCCGCGGCCACGTCCGCCCACTGGAAGAGGTCGAGCGCGACCTGATCCAGCTGGCGATCGAAATCTACGCCGGTCACATGAGCGAGGTGGCCCGCCGCCTCGGCATCGGCCGCTCGACCCTCTACCGCAAGGTCCGCGAGCAGGGCCTCGACGTCGAGGGTGGTCTGGAGGAGGCAAGCTGATGGCCCGTCGCGTCAACATTCGCCCGTCCCAGCCCCGCGATGCGCGGCTGAAGACCCTGATGCACCGCATGAAGCTGGCGGCGGCGCGGGCGGTCCTGCCCTCCGCAACGGTCAGCGCGGGCGCCGGGGCGTAAGCCGCACCGTCGCCGCGTCCGGCGCGCCGAGGCCGCCGGGGCAGGCGGCCGGCCGCCAGGCCAGGTCGTAGCAGAGCCGCACGTCCATCAGCCGTCCGTCCTCGACCGTCTTGATGTAGATCCCCTCACGCCGCACGCCGGGGTTGGCCCTCACGAACGCCGCGCGGATCTCGCCGGCGGTCGTCAAGGCCGGCATCGGCGGCAGGCGAAGCCTGCGCCAGAGCCGCTGGGCGTCGGCGAAATAGGCCTCCGGCGAGGTCCAGCCGCAGGTCCCGTGCGCGGCCCATTCATGCTGCAACGACTCCGGCGACGGCGTCATGCACAGATGCCTGCGCACCGTGGCGGGGGCGATCGCCGGCGCGGGACCGCAGTAGCGCGGGTGGCGACCGCCGGCGCCGTCGGGCCACAGGCCGTGCAGCACGAAGCCGAAGCGGTTGGCGCGGCACTGCACCGCCAGATCGGGATCATCCGCCTTGCCGCGACAGGCCTCCGGCGCCCAGGTCAGGGCCAGCATGTAGAAGGCGGTCGGCGCGTCGCGGACGATCTCGTTCGCCGGCGGGGTCCGTTCAGGAGCCGGGATCACGGTCGTCGGCAGCGAACAGGCGCGTGGCGGCGGCGCGGCGGGCGGCGCGAAGCCGGCGGTCAGCAGGGCGGCGAGGGAGAGGGCCAGCAGGCCGGCGCGGGCGGCGATCATGTCGGATCCTCTTCGACCTCGGCGGGCGCCGGCCGGCGGCCGAACGGCTTGCGCTTCATCGGCTTCTTCTCGCCCCCCTTGCCCTTGTTTTGGGCCTTGGCGGTGATCTCCTTGAGCTTCACCGTCTGCAGCACGGACAGGGCCTGGCCGGCGCCGCCCTTCTCGGGATCCCCGAAGGCCCGGCCGTAGGTCTTCAGACGGTCCTCGACACTGCCGAGGAACTCGCCTTCCCAGTCGGACAGCTCGACGCCGGCCTTGTCTGCCGTGCGCCGCGCGCGTTTGAGGGCATTGAGCGCGGCCCGCTTGGCCTGCGCCTTCAGATCGGGTGGGCCCCGCTTCAAATTTCCCCGATGGCCGAGAGGTAGAGGTCGACCAGGGCGTCCTCTTCCTGGCGCTTGGCCCGGTCCATCTTGCGGATGCGGACCACCTTGCGGATGATCTTGACGTCGAAGCCGTTGCCCTTGGCCTCGGCGTAGACCTCCTTGAGGTCGGCCATCACCGCGGCCTTGTCCTCCTCGAGACGCTCGATGCGCTCGAGAATGGTCTTGAGCTGCGTCTGGGCCGTGCTGTTGAGCACGTCGATGGTGGAGGCGTCGTCGGCCATGGGGGAAGGCTCTCACAGGACGGAGGGATCGGGAAGCCCGACGGTCTAGCCCCCCCGGCCCCGGGCCTCAAGCAGTCCGTGGCCCACCAGCAGCGGATTCAGCCGCGCGGGGTCCTCGAACCTGTGGACATGAAAGCCCAGCGCTTCGGCGGCGGCGATATTGGCGGCCGAGTCGTCGATGAACAGCAGCTCCTCGGGGGCCATGCCGGCCCGCTCGGCGGCCAGCCGGAAGATCGCCGGATCGGGTTTGACCAGGCCCTCGTCGCCGGAGACGACCGTGTCGCGGAAATGGCCGAACGCCGGCGACAGCGCCTGGACGCCGGACCAGGCCTCGCTCGGCATGTTGGTCAGGCCGAACTGCGGCACGCCGCGCGCGGCCAGGGCATAGATGGCGGCTTCGGTTTCGGCGAACACCGGACCGACCATGTCGAGGAAGCGCTCGCCCCACAGACGGATCTCGGCTTCCAGTTCGGGATGGCGGGCGATCAGCGGCGCGGCGTTGTCCCGAAACGAGACGCCGCGGTCATGCTCGATGTGCCAGTCGAGGGTGCAGACAGACGAAAGGAACCGGTCGCAAGCGGCCGGTTCCCTGAAGATCGTTTCGTAGAGGCGACGCGGGCTCCAGCCCACGATCACGTTGCCGACGTCCCAGAGAACTCCCCTGGGCGCGCGCATGCTCAGCCCTGTTTGGCCTTGAAGCGCGGGTCGGTCTTGTTGATCACGTACATCACGCCCTTGCGACGCACGAGCTTGCAGTCGCGGTGGCGATTCTTCAGCGACTTGAGCGAGCTTCTGACCTTCATGACCCGTCTACCGTTTTGCGAGTGCACCCGGACGCGAAAAGCGGCGCCAGCGGGAACCCGGTTGTTCCAGAGCGGGCGGCTATAGGCGGGGCGGGCTTTTGAGTCAATCCGCGCGCTTGAAACGCCAGACGCCGTGCTGGCCCCGGCGGTTGTACATCACCCCGCCGATCTGCCCCAGACCCGCCTGGCCGACATAGACGGCGAAGTGGTCGTTGGACTGCCATTCGATCAGATTGCCGCGCTGGACCCAGGAGCCGTTGGTGTAGGCCACGCCCTTGGACACATACTCGACGACGCAGTCCTCGCGCAGGAACAGGGTCATCGGATTGGCTTCCAGCCCGTCCCACTCCGACGTCCCGCTCCAGCGGGTGTTGGCGTAGGACGGCCCGCCGGCGGGATCGGCGCAGGTGGATTCCGCCGCCACCGCGACGCCCGACCACGCCAGAACCGACGCAGCCGCCAAGGCTCCAACCAACAAACGCTTCATGTGACTCCCCACGATTTCCGCACGGACTATCCTGCGAGCCTGCCGGTCAGGTCAATGTCGGCACGGTATTCGCAGCCTTGTGATTGAGGTGCGGCCCCGCACGCCTGTAGCTTGGTTCCATGGATCGTCGTTCATTTCTCGCCCTGATTCTCGCCGGCTGTGCGGATCCCTCGCTGGAACCGTCGCTCGGCGTGTCGTCGCCGGCGCCGCAACCCGCCCCCGGAACGCCCGCCGTGCCGGCCGTTCCCTCACCCTCGGCCAGCCTGACGCCGTCCGGGGATCCCAACTTCGACATCTGGCTGTCGGGCTTCTATCTACGGGCGCGTGACGCCGGGGTGCCGGCGGCGGTGCTCGACCGCGAGCTGGCCGGTCTGACGCCCGACCCGAAGGTCTCGGTCCAGGATTCGCGCCAGCCGGAATTCTCCAAGCCGGTCGGCGACTATGTGAAGGGCGTGGTCAGCGACGCCCGGATCGTCCAGGGCCGACAGTTCCGCGACAGCCTGCCCTATCTTCCGGACATCGAGCAGCGTTTCGGCGCGCCGCGCGAGATCGTGCTGGCGATCTGGGCCATGGAATCGGCCTTCGGCAAGATCCAGGGCGACCAGGACGTTATCCGCTCGCTGGCCAGCCTTGCCGCGGCCGGTCGGCGCCGGGCCTGGGCCGAGGGCGAGCTGATCGCCGCGCTGAAGATCGTCGGCTCCGGGGAGGCGTCGCGCACGCGGCTCAAGGGCAGCTGGGCGGGGGCCATGGGCCAGACCCAGTTCCTGCCGTCAGTGTTCCTGGCCACGGCCGTGGACGGCGACCGCGACGGCGTGCGCGACATCTGGGGCTCGACGCCCGACGCCCTCTATTCGACCGGCGCCTACATGGCCAAGGCCGGCTGGAAGCGCGGCGAGAGCTGGCACCGCGAGGTCGTGCTGCCGGCGGGCTTCGACTATTCGGTGGTCGAGGGACCGAAGGACACGCCGCTCGGCTGG
>CANJYY010000264.1 GCA_947479185.1 Caulobacteraceae bacterium | reverse complement strand
ATCCCCTTTTCGCGCCACGGCGCGCGAAACCTGTTCCATCGCCGGATCAACGCGCTCTAGAGACGGGTGGTCCAGGACGCAACCCGCAGGCTCTTTCCGCATGCTTCCCCGCTCGTTTCGCATCGCCCTGTTCGGCCTGGCCTGCCTGGTCGTGGTCTGGGCCTCACTCGCCCCGACCACCGCGCTGCCGAGCGTAAGCCTGTGGGACAAGGTCGAGCATCTGACGGCCTATCTGGGCCTGACCGTCCTCGGCGCCGCGGCCTTCCCGCATCGCCTGTCGCGGCTGGCGGCCGGGCTGTTCGGCGGCGGCGTGGCCGTCGAGATCGCGCAGTCGCTGATGGGCTGGGGGCGTCAGGGCGACCCGGCCGACGCCCTGGCCAACACCTTCGGCATCGCGCTCGGCCTGCTGGCCGTGCTCGCCCTCCGCGCTCTGATCAAGGTTAAGGCTCCCGCCGGGGGTGAATAGCCGGGCGAGGGACCCGCGACCCGAATAGGGTAGCGGCCTGATCTCCTCCGGAGAGTCCCATGTCCATTCGGCTGACCCTGCTCGCCGTCTCCTGCCTCGCCCTGACCGCCTGTGACGGAAATCCGTTCGATACGGCCGCGCGGAAGGTCGCCTGCGCCTGCCCGACGCCGGCCGTCGCGCCCGCCGCCGCGCCGGTCCGCGCGCCCCGCGCCGTCGCCCCGCGTGAACGCGCCACGGGCGGCGCCAGGACCTGGCGCGTGCGCACCGAGCCGGTCGTGACGAGCGAGAGCCGCGCCTATGGCTACCGGTCTTCGGACGAGGGCCTGTCGGGCGGTTATGGCGGACGCTACGGCGCGCGCGGCGGGTCATCCGCCCGGGTCAGCGTCTCGGTGCAGGAGAGCGAGTCCTCCTCCGAGCGCTACAGCTATCGCGAATCCTCGAGCGGCTATGCTTCGGGCGGGTACGCCACCGGGGGCGGCCTGGCCGTGACCGGCGCGCCGCAGCAGCCCTACGTCCGGTACAAGTCGGCCAGCACCACGCCGGGCGGCTGGCTGGACTGGCCGGGCAAGGTCCAGGACTAACCGGGCCGGGCCAGCACCCCGAAACCGTACCGCCGGAAAATCGCCGAAGCCTTCGGCGTCTGCAGAAAGCCGAGGAAGCCCGCCGCCGCGCTGTTGCGCGAGGCCGCCGTCACCGCGCCCGGATAGACGATCGGCGGATGGCTGGACCCCGGGAACGTCCCGACCACGCGCACCTTCGGTTCAGCCTTCGCGTCCGTCGCATAGACGATGCCCAGCGGAGCCTCGCCACGCGCAACATAGGCCAGGGCGGCGCGGACGTTTTCGGCCGGCAGCAACTGGTCCGAGACGCTGTTCCACACGCCGAGACGGCTCAGGGAGGCCTTTGCGTACCGGCCGGCCGGCACGGCGGTCGGGTCCGCGACGGCCAGTCGACCGCCGCCGAGCGCCCCTCTGAGCCCGAAGCCGGGGGCGATGGCCAGCGCCGCCTTCGATCCGGCCGGGGCGATCAGCACCAGCTGGTTGGACAGCAGGCGGCGACGCGAGGCCGGCACGATCAGCGCCCTGCCGGCCAGCCAGTCCATCCACTCCTCGTCGGCGGTCAGGATCAGATCGGCCGGCGCGCCCTGGGCGATCTGCCGGGCCATGGCCGAAGAGGCGCCGAAGCTGAAGCGCACCGGCGCGCCGCCCTGGGCCGTCCAGGCCGCGCCGGCGGCGGTCAGCGCCTCCTGCAGCGAGGCGGCGGCGAATACGGTGACCGGCTGAGCCGCCCGGGCCAGCGAGGGGCCCATCAGGCTCGCCGCGCCCGCGAGGAAGAGTCGTCTGGTCTGCATCCGCCGCCTCCTGCCGGGCGTGGCCCGCGCCTTGCGATCCATCTGGTCGCTGGATCGAAACGGGACAAGGGGGAGATCATATGCGTTCGCCAAACGGGCCGCTGTTCAAGACCTACGAAATCATCGCCATCGTGGCCTTTCTGACGGCCGCCGCCGCATGGGCCGGGCTCAAGCTGGTTTACTAGCCGACCTTCCGGACGGAACCCCTCCGACGCCCCCGCGCTTAGTGCCCGGGGGGCGCCGGAGGTTTGAGTTTGCCGATCCGCTGGCCCAGCGCCGCATCCGCCATCCTGTCGCACCCCGCCCGGGGCTGGACGGCGATGTCGCCCCGCGCGCGCATCGGCTTCGGCGTCGCGACCGTCATCATTCTCGGCCTGATCCTGTTCCTGTGGCTGTTCCAGTGGAACTGGCTGCGCGGCCCCGTGGGCGCCCTGGCCTCGGCCCGGCTCAACCGCACCGTGGTCATCGCCGGAGACCTCGACGTCCACCCCTGGTCGCTGCAGCCGCGCGTCGAGGCCAATGACCTGCGCATCGCCCAGCCCGGCTGGGTCAAGGCGGGCGGCGACATGGCCCGCGTCGGGCGGATCAGCGTGCAGATCGAGCTTCTCCCGCTGTTCGCCGGCCGGGCCGTGCTGCCGAGGCTGGAGATCGTGCGACCGCGGGTCAGCCTGATCCGCCTGGCCGACGGCCGCAGCAACTGGAGCGTCGGCGGCGGCGGCGGTGCCGGCGCGAAACTGCCGGCCATCCGCCACTTCACCATCATCGACGGCCAGCTGAGCCTCAAGGACGCCCGGCGCAAGACGACCTTCTCCGGCCGGGTCTTCACAGACGAGACCGCTGGCGGCGCGGGCAAGGGCGTGTTCGCCCTTCGCGGCGTGGGCCGGCTGAACGGCGCCCGGTTCCTGGCCGACGTGACCGGCGATCCGCTGCTGAACATCTCGCCCGACCGGCCCTGGCCCTTTCGCGCCGACATCCGCGCGGGGTCGACCCACATCGTGGCGACCGCCCGGATTCTCAAGCCGTTCGACCTGGGCGGCTTCGACGGCGACGTGATGGTCAGCGGCGCGGACCTCAACGACCTCTACGCCCTGACAGGTCTCGCCCTGCCCAACACGCCGCCCTACCGGCTCAGGGCGCGGCTGATCCGGCGCGGGACCCTCTACAGCTTCGAGAAGGCGGCCGGACGCGTCGGCGACAGCGATGTGGCCGGGACCCTGACGGTGCAGACGCGCGGCGAGCGGCCCTTCCTGACCGCCGACCTGCGCTCGCGCCGGCTGGACTTCGACGACCTGGGCAGCCTGTTCGGCGGCGCGCCCTCGACCCGCAAGGGCGAAACCGCCTCTCCCGAACAGACGGCCATGGCCGGCCGGATGCAGGCCGCCCGGCGGATCTTCCCGGACGCCACCCTGCAGGTCGACCGCATCCGGGCGATGGACGCCAAGGTCGTCTATCGCGCCGGGACGGTGAACGCGCCCGGCCTGCCCCTGACCCAGGTCCAGCTGGACCTCGACCTCAAGGACGGCGTGCTGACCGCCGACCCCGTGGCGGTGACCTTCCGGCGCGGCGCGGTGCGCGGCGTGGTGCGGCTGAACGCCCAGGGCGACACCCCGCGCACGGACCTGGACCTGCGGCTGACCGGCGCGCGACTGGAGGACTGGATCACCGTGACGTCGGCCGGGCCCCCCGCCATCGAGGGCCAGATCGTCGCCCGGGCGAAACTGACCGGCTACGGCAATTCCGTGCGCAAGGCCGCCGGCAGCGCGGACGGGACGCTGACCGTCGTCGCGCCCAGCGGCCAGATGCGCCAGGCCTTCGCCGAACTGCTCGGGGTCAATATCTTCCGGGGGCTGATCCTTCTGCTGTCCGAAGATCCGCGCCAGACCCCGATCCGCTGCGCGGTGGCCGACTTCCGCGTGACCGACGGCGTGGCCCGGGCCAACCGCATCATCATCGATACCGGGGTTGTGCGTGTGGAGGGGTCGGGCGTGGTCAACCTGAAGACCGAACGGCTGAACCTGAGGTTCGAGGGGCAGTCCAAGAAGCCGCGCCTGCTGCGGCTGTTCATTCCGATCAAGGTCGAAGGCCCCCTGACGAAACCGGACATTGATCTGCAGACCGGCGACGCCGTGGCCCAGGGCGGCGTGGCGGCCGCGCTGGCGACCCTGCTGACGCCGCTGGCGGCTATCCTGCCGTTCGTCGAGCCGGGCCTGGCGAAGGACGCCAACTGCGCCGCCCTGGTCGCCGAGGGCCGGGCCAGGGGCGCGCCGGTGCGCACCCCGACAGCCCGCTGATCCGGGTTTGCGCCGGGGCGGCGGCGGTAGACCGCGCGATCGCCACCGGTTTGCCAGTCGCCGGACCTGATCGTCAGGGAACCCGGGGCGCCCGCATCCGGATCAGGCCCTCCTGGGCCACCGAGGCGACCAGCCGGCCATCTTCGGAGAAGACCTGCCCGCGCACGAAGCCCCGGCCGCCGGAAGCCGACGGACTGTCCATCGAGAACAGGTGCCAGTCGCTGAACCGGACCGGCCGGTGAAACCACATGGCGTGGTCGAGGCTGGCCGGCTGGAAGTTCGGCAGGCGCCAGTCGACGCCATGAGGCCGTGTGGTCACGGGCAGCAGATCCAGATCCGAGGCGTAGGCCAGGGCGACCTGATGGGCCCGGGGATCGTCGTCGATCGCGTCGTTGGCCCGCATCCACAGTTCGGCGGTTCCCGGCCGGGGCGCGATGTCGCCGCGAACGCCGAAGGTGTCGAGGCCGCGGATCTCGACGGGCCGCGGCTTGCGCGGCGGCCGGGCGGGGTCCGACCGCGGCCGCAAGGCCTCGTCGGGCGTCTT
>CANJYY010000263.1 GCA_947479185.1 Caulobacteraceae bacterium | reverse complement strand
GCAGCCGTCTAAGCGCGCGACGCTGCGTTAGGCAAGGGTGCGTGGTTCGACACGCGCCTCCGGCGCTGCTCACCATGACGTAAAAAAATGCATGTCATCCTGAGCAGCCGCGAAGCGGCGTGTCGAAGGACGCAGTGAGATCACGTCAGCCGGTCGGCCTTGCGCAGGTCCGGGAACAGCTTCGCCCAGACGCCCGTGACGATCAGCGCGCCGACGCCGCCGAACACCGCCGCGCCCACGGGCCCGAGGAACCGGGCGACGATGCCGCTCTCGAACTCGCCCAGCTCGTTGCTGGCGCCGATGAACAGCGAGGAGACCGTCGCCACCCGGCCGCGCATATGGTCGGGGGTGGCCAGCTGGACCAGGGTCTGGCGGACATAGACGCTGATCATGTCCGCCCCGCCGAGCAGGATCAGCCCGCCCATCGAGATCCACATGATCTTCGACAGGCCGAAGATCAGGGTGCCGACCCCGAACAGGGCCACGGCCGAGAACATGATCACCCCGGCGTTCTTCCTGATCGGGTTGCTGGCCAGCCAGAAGGCGACAACGGCCGCGCCGATGGCCGGACCGGCCCGCAGGATGCCGAAGCCCTGGGCGCCGACGTGCAGCACGTCCTTGGCGAACACCGGCAGCAGCAGCGTCGCCCCGCCGAGGATCACCGCGAACAGGTCCAGCGAGATGGCCCCGAAGACGATCTTGTTGTTCCACACATAGGCCAGCCCCTCCTTCATCAGGTCCCAGCGCGAGCCGGGCTGGACGACGGGCTGGGCGTTGCCGCGGATCAGCAGCACGCAGACGGCGGCGGTCAAATAGAGGCCGGCGGCGACGCCGTAGGACAAGGTCGGGGACAGGGCGACCAGGATGCCGCCGACGGCCGGTCCGGCGATCGAGGCGGTCTGCCAGGCCAGCGACTGCCAGGCGATGGCGCGCGGCAGCAACGGCCGGGGCACCAGCATCGGCCCGAGCGCCGTGCTGGCCGGGGAGAAGTACGATCGCGCCGTGCCGAACAGGGCGGCGGCCCCCAGCAGCACCGGGATCGAGGCCCAGCCCATGAAGGTCACCGCCGTCAGGCCGGCGGCCACGACGATCTCGGCCAGATAGCAGCGCAACAGGATGCGGCGGCGGTCATGCCGGTCGGCCGTCTCGCCCGCCGGCAGGGCCAGCAGCAGCACCGGCAGGAAGGACACCAGCCCGATCATGCTGACGATCAGCGCCGCGCGCTTCACGTCCATGGTCTCGCGGGCCACGGCGTAGATGTGCCAGCCCAGCGCCACGCCCTGGATCTGCACCCCGAGCACGGCGACGAAGCGCGACAGCCAGAACAGCACGAAGTCGCGCTCGCGCAGCAGGGCGCGCAGGGAGGTGTCGGGTTCGGGGAGGTCGGGGGAGTCGGACATGGGTCGGCGCACATTCGCCCGTGGGGGCCGGGGCCGCAACAGCCGTTGACGCGCCCGGACGCGGCCCTTAAGTCGCGGCCCCTTGATGGCGAGAAGGACGAGGGCGCGATGCGCAACCTCCGACGAACGATCCGCCGCGCTGGATCAGCGCGAGTCTAGCCCCCCGGCCGAGAGGTTCGGGGTCGTTCCCGCCTTTCCGCTTCGAGCTTTCCATGACCGCCATCACCTATCGCCCCGAGCAGCCGGCTGACGCGCCGCGCATCGACGCCCTGATCGACCGCGCCTTCGGCCCCGGCCGCCACGCCAAGGCCGCCGATCGCCTGCGCGAGGGCAACGCCCTGATTCCCGAGCTGTCGTTCACCGCCTGGGACGGCGAGACGCTGGTCGGCTCGGTGCGGCTGTGGCCGGTGGCCATCGGCGGCGCGCCGGTGGTGTTCCTCGGGCCCATCGCGGTGGAAGCCGAGCTGCGCAAGCACCGCATCGGCCAGACGCTGGTGGAGAAGGCCTGCGAGGCGGCGGCGAAGGCCGGCTGGCCCGCCGTGCTGCTGGTCGGCGACGCGCCCTACTTCAGCCGCGTCGGTTTCGACGCCGCGCAGGCGAAGGCCGTGCGCATGCCGGGACCCGTCGACCAGCGCCGCGTGCTGCTGAAAGCCCTGCGCGAGGGCGGAGCGGACGGGCTGGCGGGACTGGTGACGGCGGTCGGCTAAAGCCGCTCCAGATCACAGCCCCGCGCCTCGAGGATCGGCCGCAGGGCCCAGTAGGCCGCCGGCGTCCGCATCAGCGGGATGCGCGGATACAGGTGGTGGATGATGTGGAACTGCATGCCCATCGAGCCGATGTTGCCGACCGCGCTGCGGAAGGCGCGGGTGTCCTTGTAGCGGCCCTTGCCGGTCCCCGGATGGTGCGGCGCCCAGCTCAGGTAGAACTGGATGTAGGTCACGCCGATGTGCCGCGGCAGCCACCAGATCAGCGCCGCCTCCAGCGCATGGCCGGTCCAGGCCATGCCGAACAGCACCGCCAGATAGCCCAGCTGGGCGGCCAGCGCCTGCAGGCCGGCGGCCTGGGCCTCGGGCGTGCCGAGCCGGGCCAGCGTCTCGCCGTAGGCCGAGCCGGCCTTCGCGCCGGGCTGGCGGTTGACGATGCTCTTGAAGATCAGATGCCACGGCCCGTTCGACTTGGTCGCGATATCGGGGTCGAGCTCGGGGTCGTTGGTGTGGGTGTGGTGCTCGTAGTGGGTCAGCCGCGCGACCTGGTAGGGCAGCACCAGCGGAATGGTCGAGAGGTAACCGACCAGCTCGTTGAGCCAGAACAGCGGCTCGCCCTCGCGGGCATAGATGCGATGCTGCGCCTCATGCGAGGGCAGGTAGCAGAGCATCACGTTGAGGGTGGCGATCGGGAAGGCGGCCCACAGCGGCAGGATGCCCATGATCGTCAGTGGCCAGAGCGACAGCCAGACCGCCAGGTTGCCGAGGCCCCAGAGCGCCGAGCCCCAGGCCAGGCCGCCCATGAACTGGTCGGCGACGTCCTTCTCCAGGCGGTTCAGCGCCTTCGGGTCCATCGCGCGCAGGGTCGCGACATCGGGAACGGCGATCATCACAGCCACCGCCCGGTCAGGGTGGCGACGCCGCCCCAGATCCCGCCGATCGCCAGTCCGACCGCCAGCGGCGCGACGCCGCCGGGCAGGGCCCAGCCGGTCAGGGTCAGCACCTGGGCGATCAGCGGCGCGAGAAACCCCAGCCCGAACAACAGGGGCATGACCTTGAACAGGCCGCCCAGAACCTTGCGCATGCGAAATCCGATCCGCGTTTCACCCGACTTCGACCCGTTCGTCGAAGCGCTCCCCGCAACGAAAGTGACACATGCGTCATTTTTGGCAAGGCGGGTGATCCAGAGGCGACAGTTGCTTTCCCCGGCGCGAGGCGCATCTACATGGGCGACATGACTGACGTGAAACCCGGACTGGATGGCGTGATCGCCGCGGCGAAGCAGGCGCCGGGGCGCGGGCTGCCGCCCGTGCATCTGTGGCATCCGGAGCACTGCGGCGAGATCGACATCCGCATCCGCAAGGATGGGGTCTGGTTCCACGAGGGCACGCCAATCGGGCGCGAGGCGCTGGTGCGGCTGTTCTCGACCGTGCTGCGCAAGGATCCCGACGGCTTCCACCTCGTGACGCCGGTCGAGAAGATGAAGATCGTCGTCGAGGACGCGCCGTTCATCGCCATCCGTGTCGACCGCGAGGGCGACGCCCTGGTGTTCCAGACCAACGTCGGCGACACCGTCGAGGCCGGCCCCGACAACGCCATCCGCGTCGAGATGGACCCGAAGACCGGCGAGCCCCGGCCTTACGTGCATGTGCGGCGCGGGCTGGAAGCGCTGATCGCCCGGCCGGTGTTCTACGAACTGGTCGAGATGGCCGCCGAGCGCGACACGCCGGAGGGGCCGGCGCTGGGCGTCGAGTCCAACGGCGCCTGGTTCCCGGTCGGGCCGGCGGGGGCGCACCAGCTGTGACTCCGCACGCCTCGCCGGACGAACTGCGCGACTGGATCGGACGGCATCTGGACCCGCTGGACGAACCGGCCGGCGACCGCCATCCGCCGCGCTCGGACTTCGACCTGAATCCGGAGATGGCGCCGGCGGTGCTCGAGGCGCCCAAGCCGGCCGCCGTGCTGGTGGCGCTGGTCGAGCGCAAGGCCGGCCTGTCGGTGCTGCTGACGCGCCGATCGGACAGCCTGCGCAACCACACGGGGCAGGTCGCCTTTCCCGGCGGTCGCCTGGACGCCGGCGAATCGGTGCAGCAGGCGGCCCTGCGCGAGGCGGAAGAAGAGATCGGCCTTGGCCGCCATCACGTCGCCCTGTCCGGTCTGTCGACGCCCTACCGCACCGGCACCGGCTATCTGGTGACGCCGGTGGTCGGCTTCGTGCCGCCCGATCTGCCGCTGACGCCCAACCCGCACGAGGTGGCGGAGATCTTCGAGACGCCGTTCGGCTTCCTGATGGACCCGGCCAACTACGAGCGCCGCCACTACGACATGCCCGACGGCCAGCGGCGGCATTTCTACGCCATGACCTGGGAGAACCAGCTGATCTGGGGGGCCACGGCCGGCATGCTGCGGGCGCTTTATGACCGGCTCTACGGGGCGGCGATGGCCTGATCGGGCGCGGCGCCCAAAATGACGGCAACGTCATGCTTTTCAGCGCCGGGCAGGCGCCCTAAGCCATGGCTATGGTTTCGACTGAAAGTATCGGCGTCCGTC
>CANJYY010000262.1 GCA_947479185.1 Caulobacteraceae bacterium | reverse complement strand
TCGACGAGGTGTCGCCCTTCGCCATCGCCGCCGCGTTTCGCAACGCCGGCGCGCCCGTCGCCGGCTTCGGCCCCGCCCGGATCGCGATCGCCCTGCGCGCGGCTCTTGCCGGCGTCTTCGGCCTGGCCGCCTTTGTCTGGGTGGGCATCCGCACCTTCAACTGGCCCAGCCGCCTGCCGCCGGGCATTCGCATCGCCATCGCCGTGCACGCCGAGCGGGTCAACCGGACGGGCCACATTCTGAAAACCATCGGAGCCCTGGACCCCGCGACCACGGCCCTGATGATCATTGGCCGTCCACAGATCGGCCTCGACGCCGCGCGCGCCCTGCTGCGTGAGCACGGCTGGACCGGCCCGGTGGTCCGCAGTTTCGACCTGGCCGCCGCGCTGCGCGGCCTGCCTCACGCCCTCCGCCTGATCGCGGCGGGGCCGGGAGCGCTGCTCGCCGGCGACTATCTGCCGTCGTTCCGGGCCCAGGTCGCCTCGATGTTCCGCGTCGCCTTCGGCGCGGCGACCGCCCGGTGGTGGGCGGCGCAGGCGGCGCGGCCCGAGGTCGTGGTCTATGGCCACAACGGGCTGGCCGACACGGTATTGCTCGACCAGGCGCAACAGCAGACCGGCGCCCGCACGGTCCACTGGATGCACGGCGTCAGCGCCGGCCGGATCTACGTGGGCGTCTCGAGCCTGTGTGTCTTCCAGTGCGGACATGACGCCCGCTGGCACGACGACCTGGGCGCCTACCGCCGCAACATCAGCTTCGCCGCGCCCAGGCCAGCCTTCCGCATGGGGTCGACCGGCTGGGTGGTGATGACCAATTTCACCCACCCGGGCTACACCTTCTATCCATCTGTCGGACCCGCCCACGAACTGGAACTGATGACCCTCGTGGCTGACGCGGCGGCCCGGTCCGGCGTGTCGGCCGACCAGGTGGTGTGGAAGCCGCATCCCGTCTTCTACCTTGTGGAGCCAGAGACGCGCCGACGGGTTACGGAGGCGCTGGCCTCGTACGGGTTTCGCCTCTGGCCGCAGAACGATCGGGATTTCGCCCGCTGCGCCGACTTCGAGACCATCATCACAACGCCTTCGGGGGTGGCGCTCGATGTGCTCAAGCTCGGCCGCCTTCCGGTGATGGCGGCCTTCCACCCGACGGATCCGGACCACATGCTGGCGCGGTTCACCCTGCGGGCCGGCGCCGTGGATAGCCTGCTCGACCAGATCGCCCTGGCGCGCGACCCGCTGCGCGCGCCGGCCATCTTCGACGCGACCTGGAACGCGATTGACCCCGGCAGGACACCGGACTTCGATGAAATCGTGCAGGCCGCGCGGATGTCGCCCGGTCGCTGATCGCCGCACTTTCGCCGTCCCTGACCTTGGGCCATAGTTCCGACCATCGCGAGGGGAGTATCGCCGTGTCATTCAGCATCCAGAAGGCCGGGCCCGTCGCATGAGGGCGCTCAAGACCTGGCTCAAGCGCGGCCTGCCCCGGCCGCTGCTTGCCCTTGCCAAGGGTGTGTTCTTCTACGTCGAACGCCTGCGCCACTGGGGGCTCGTCCTGATCGAACTGCGGGGCGCCGACGCGATATCGACCCGGCGCCTCTGGATGAGCGCCCTGGCTTCGCCGGTCACGGCGTTCGGCAAGTTCGATCGGTGGGAGAATCCGCGGCTGCTGTTCCCGGTCACGGTGCGCGCTCCGGGCATCGGTCTTTTCCACTGCCGCCCGGTCATGGATGATCTGTTCCACGTCCTGCCGTCGGCCCAGGGGGGCGTCTACGGCGCCCTGAAACAGCACCTGAAGCCGGGCATGACGTTTGTCGACGCCGGGGCGAACATCGGGTTCTTCACCGTGCTCGGGGCCGGCCTCGTCGGACCGGCGGGCCGCGTGCTCGCCGTCGAGATGATGCCCGACACAGTGGCGATCCTGCGGCGACACATCACTGAAAACGGCATGACGAACGTCGCCGTGGTCGAGAAGGCCCTGTCGGACCGCTCTGGCCAGGAGGTGGTCGCCCACGCGCCGCGATTCCACGCCGGAC
The DNA here is from genome assembly GCA_947479185.1 of Caulobacteraceae bacterium. GTDB lineage: Bacteria > Pseudomonadota > Alphaproteobacteria > Caulobacterales > Caulobacteraceae > Caulobacter. Next base: position 2,625 of record CANJYY010000262.1, on the reverse strand, counting down.
AGGCCAGCATCGTGGTCGAGGACTTCGACGGGGATGACACCATCGAAATCCGGGTGATGACCGTCACCCTCGACGAAGTGGCGGCGGACCTGCCGGTGATCGACTTCATGAAGGTCGACCTCGAAGGCGCCGAGGCCCCGGCGTTCGATGGCGCGAAAGGCATGCTGTCGCGAACCAGGGCCCTGGTGTTCGAATCCAGGCCCGGCGACCCGAAGGGCGCCGAGGTGATGGCCCGTATCGAGGCGGCCGGCTTCGCGCTGACGTCGCTCGACGGCTACAACATCCTGGCGACACGCGCCTGATCAGGCGCCGGTATCTGGGGTTTCCACAGGATCGGCGGCCGGCGCCGGCTTGGCGGGCCGCCCGCCGGTGACCAGCCGGTGAATCGCGGCGAAGACCGCCACCGCGCGCGCGTGGCGCTCGGACAGGGCGAACCAGCCCGCGCCCAGCGCCAGGAAGGCGACCAGGAACACCGGGATCGGAACATCGGCCAGCAGGGCGAGCGCCGCCGCGAGGCCGGCGGTCAGGGAAATGGCCGACAGGGTCAGCACCACCCCGGTCGGGGTGAAGCCGCCCTCGAGCATCATGTGGTGCACATGGGTCCGGTCCGCCGCGAACGGCGAACGGCCGTGCACGATGCGCCGGCCGATCAGCGTCAGGCAGTCGATCAACGGCGGCGCGATCAGGAAGGGCGCCAGTACCGGCGTGACCGGATAGACCGGATTCTGGGTCAGGCGGAAGGCGGCCCAGGCGATCACCAGCCCCAGATAGGCGCTGCCGGAATTGCCGAGGAAGACGCTGGCCCGCTTGCGCCAGGGCGTGCGCAGGTTGAAGGCGAGGAAGCCGGCCACCGCGCCCGCGATCAGGGTCAGGCCGTAGGTCAGATCACGGTTGCCGGCGTAGACCGACGCCGCGATCAGCATGAGCAGCGCACACAGGGCCATGGACCCCGCCAGGCCGTCCAGCCCGTCGCACATGTTCAGCGCATTGATGAGCCCGACGGTGGCCAGAACGGTAAAGGGGATGGATAGACTGCCGAGCGCCAGGGGGCCGAGGCCGAAGATCGGGCCGATCTGTTCCACCTGGACATGGCCGATCAGGGCGATCGCCAGACCGGCGGCCGCCTGGGCGAGAATGCGGATCTGCCAGCGCAGGTCCACCAGGTCGTCTATGACGCCCGTAACCAGCAAGATCAGCGCCGCCACGCCAAGCCCCTGGAGCTGGGGGGTCATGTGCGTCAGCAGCAGGGCGGGAATGATCGTGCCCAGGGCGATGGCGATGCCGCCGGTCACCGGGGTGGGCGCCGCGTGGTCTTTTCGGCCGCCCGGGTGGTCAAGCAGGCCCACGCGGCGGGCCAGTGGATCCAGAAGATAAATGAGCGCGACGACGGCGCTGAAGGCGGCGAGCAATTCAAGCCCGGTCGTCTTCCACACGATCCACTACCCCCCTGGCGACAACAACTGCAACGAGCCCGCGTCAAGCACCCGCGGACATAGCCCCCTGATCATCGCATGGCAACCGCGCGCCTGTCATACTCTCATCAAGTAAAACGTGCACCAGTCATGGCTCCGTCGAGAATGCCTGACCATGAATGCAGATGCGGGAACTTTATAGGCGATCGGGCGTTGCGCTGTTCAATTCGAAACCGGAGCTGTGACCAAGGTGAGAAATGCCGCGTTTCGTCTTGACGCTCCCGACCGGGTCCCGGATAAACCGGGCGTCGGGTGGGCGGACGCGGCAGCGCGTTTCGCGCTGGTCGATCGCGCCTGCCTGCCGCCCGACCTGGGGTTCGGAGCCGGTTTGTGATCGATCTGCACTGTCATCTGTTGCCGGGGATCGATGACGGCGCGCCCGACATCGAGACGGCGCTGGAAATGGCGCGGATCGCGGTAGCCGACGGCATCGAGATCACCGCCTGCACCCCGCATATCTATCCCGGCATGTACGACAACAACGGTCCGGACATTCTGCGTCGTGTCGCCGACCTGCAGGTCGCCCTGGACAATGCCGGCATTCCGCTGAAGCTGGTCGCGGGCTGTGACGCCCACATCACGCCGACCATGGTCGCCGAACTCCGGAGTGGGCACATTCCGACCCTCGCCGGGTCGCGCTATTTCCTGTTCGAGCCACCGCATCACGTGGCGCCGCCCCGGCTGGAAGAGACGGTCATGGCGACGGTGGCGGCCGGCTATCAGCCGATCATCACCCACCCCGAGCGGCTGTCGTGGATCGAGAGTCACTACGACATCATGGCCCGCCTGGCCGCCGCCGGCGTCTGGATGCAGCTCACGGCCGGAGCGGTCATCGGCCGGTTCGGCAAACGCCCGCAATACTGGGGTGAGCGCATGCTGGACGAGGGTCTGGTCCATCTTCTGGCCACCGACGCGCATAATCTTCGAAATCGCAAACCCCGTATGGCGGAAGCGGTTCAGGCTGTTGCCGAGCGGCTTGGCGAGCGCGCGGCCATGGACATGGTGTTGACGAGACCCCGTCTCGTGATCGAGAACGCCGATCCGTCACGAGCGCCCGCCACCGTTGGCGTCCCGAAGTCGCCCGCAGGTTTCAAGACCTTGCGGCGGCTATTCAGTGCCGCTTGATTTCGGCGGTTCGCGCGTTGGAGAACCT
>CANJYY010000261.1 GCA_947479185.1 Caulobacteraceae bacterium | reverse complement strand
GTCGTGATCGGTGGGGTCGGGCCCGACGACGACGGCGGCCTCGGCACCGCGCGCACCTGCGGCCACGGCCTGGGCCACGGCCAGCCCGAGCGCGGACAGGTCGAGCATGGGCAGCGTGACGTCGGCGCCGGAGTACGTGCGGCCGGTCTCGTCTCGCACCGCCGCGCCAGCGGGGGCACCGGCACGCCCGCGGGCACCACGAGCGAGGGTCACGAGCTTGGCGTCCTCCGCCGACAGGTCGTCAGGCATCGTCCGCGTCGTCCTCCGAGTCGTCGTCAAGCGGAGTCGTCCGCTGCGCGAGCACCGTACCGATGCGGTTGCGGCGGCCGGCACCTTGCTCGGCCGTCAGCCGCCAGCCGTCCAGCTCGACGGAGGATCCGGGGATCGGGACGCGGCCCATGCGCTTGGCCACGAGCCCCAGCACCGTGTCGACGCCCTCCTCCTCGGACTCGATCTCGGTACCGATGAGATCGGCGAAGTCGTCGACGTGCATCCGGGCCAGGACCCGGAACGCGCCCTCCGGCAGCTCCGTGACCTCGGGCGCAGCAGTGTCGTACTCGTCGGCGATCTCACCGACGATCTCCTCGAGGATGTCTTCCAGCGCCACCACCCCCTGCAGGCCGCCGTATTCGTCGACGACCAGGGCGAAGTGGTTGCGCTTCTTGAGGAAGGCGTTGAGCTGGTCCTTCAGCTTGGTCGTCTCGGGCGTGAACCAGGGCTTGCGGGCCAGGCTCATGACGTCGAGCGTGTCGAGGTTGACGCCGGCCTGGGCCATGACCTTGACCAGGTCGCGCACATGCAGGACGCCGACGATATTGTCCGGGTCGTCGCGCCACAGCGGCAGGCGGCTGTGGTTGCAGTCCAGCGCGTGCTGGACCAGCTCGCGCGGCGGCAGGCCGGCGTCGAGCATCTCGACCGACTTGCGGTGGACCATGACCTCGGAGACGTCCATCTCCGACAGGTCCAGCACCCCGCCGAGCATGCGCCGGTCGCGGCTTTCGACCACGCCTTCGGAGTGGTGGTACTCGACCGCGCCGCGGATCTCCTCGTGGGCGGCCAGGACGTCGGTTTCCATCGACAGATTGATGCCGAACGGCCGCAGGGTCTGGCGCACGATCCACTGGGCGCCCCGGGCCAGGGGGCCGAAGATGCGCACCAGCCAGTAGGTCGGCAGCGACAGGAAGCGGGCGACGATCTCGGGGCGGGTGATGGCCAGGGTCTTGGGCAGGATCTCGCCGAACACCACCACCAGCACGGTCATGATCACCGTCGAGGCGACCACGCCGATCGGGCCGGGAAAGGCCACGGCCAGCACGCTGGTCGTCAGGGCCGAGGCCCCGATGTTGACCACGTTGTTCGACAGCAGGATCGCCCCGATCATGTTTTCCTGATCGCCCATCATCCGGTTGACCCGGGCGGCGCTGCGGTCGCCCTCGCGCTCCAGCTGATGCATGCGGCCGCGGCTTGCGGCGGTCATCGAGGTCTCGGCGGCGGAAATCAGGGCGCCGATGCCCAGCAGGATGATCAGGGCCGGGGCCAGGGTCAGGATGAGGGCCGCGATCACGGCTTGGCTCCTTGTTCGATCAGGAAGCGGCGCAGGGCGTCCGGATCGACCCCTTTCGCCGTGAACGCCTCGCCGATGCGGCGGGCGAGAATAAAGGTCAGGGCGCCGCCCTCGGACTTCTTGTCCTGGCCCATGTGATGGATCAGGCGGTCGGCGCTGAACGGATGGCCCGGCACGTCGGCCATGCCGGCGGGCAGGCCGGCGGCGGTCAGGGCGCGCTCGACGCGGTCGGCCTCGGCCGGATCGCAAAGACCGAGCGCGGCGGAGAAGCGGAAGGCCAGGCCGCAGCCGGCGGCGACCGCCTCGCCGTGCTTGAGCGTTTCGCCGTAGCCGGTCTCGGCCTCCAGCGCGTGGCCGAAGGTGTGGCCGAGGTTGAGCAGGGCGCGGCGGCCCTGTTCCTTTTCGTCCTCGGCGACGATCTCGGCCTTCATTTCGACGGAGCGCCCGACGGCGTGGGTCAGGGCGTCGATGTCGCCGGCCAGCACGGCGGCGCCATGCGCCTCCAGCCAGGCGAAGAAGGCCTCGTCGCCGAGCATGCCGTACTTGATCACCTCGGCGTAGCCGCAGGCCATCTCGCGGGCGGGCAGGGTTGCCAGCACGTCGAGGTCGGCCAGCACCAGCCGGGGCTGGTGGAAGGCGCCGATGAGGTTCTTGCCGCGCGGGGTGTCGATGGCCGTCTTGCCGCCGACCGAGCTGTCGACCTGGGCCAGCAGGCTGGTCGGGACCTGGATGAAGTCGATGCCGCGCTTGTAGATCGCCGCCGCGAAGCCCGCGAGATCGCCGACCACGCCGCCGCCGAAGGCCACGATGACGTCGCCCCGATCGAGCTGCAGGTCGAGCAGCTGGTCCGACAGCGAGGCCAGGCCCTCGAAGCTCTTGCTCTCCTCGCCGGCCGGCACGGTGATCACGTCGACGGCGACGCCGGCGCGCTCCAGCGAGACCGACAGCCGCTCGCCATGGTGTTCGCCGACGTTGGAGTCGGTGACGATGGCCGTGCGCTTCGACTTGAGCAGCGGGGCGATGTGTTCGCCCGCCCGGTCGATCAGGCCGGGGCCGACGATCACGTCGTAGGACCGTCCGCCGAGGGCGACGGGAATGCTGCGGGTCAAGTCGGGGCTCCGGCGATGTAGTCGGTCAGGGCGCGCAGGACAGCCTCGACGGCCTCCTGGTGCGGGGTGTCGCTGGTTTCGACAGCGATGTCGGCCTGGGCGTAGATCGGGTCGCGGACGGCGGCCAGTTCGGTCAGCACCTCCAGCGGATCCTTGCCGCGCACCAGCGGGCGGGTGTCCTTGCGGCCGATGCGGCGCGCGAGAAGCGGCAGGTCGGCCTTCAGCCAGATGGAGATCGCCCGGTCCTTGATCAGGGCGCGGGTCTCGTCGTTGATGAACGCCCCGCCGCCGGTGGCGAGCACATGCGGGCCTTCGTCCAGCAGCCGGGCGATCACCCGGCGCTCGCCGTCGCGGAAGGCGGGCTCGCCCATGGAGGCGAAAATGTCGGAGATCGACTGGCCGGCGGCGGACTCGACCTCGGAGTCGGCGTCGCGGAACGGCAGGTTCAGCGCGGTCGCCAGGCGGCGGCCGATACTGCTCTTGCCCACGCCCATGAGTCCGACGAGGGCGATGGTCTTGCGGCGGAGTCTTGGGTCGGCGGTCATGGCCATGCTTGGCTTACACGACTGCGGGCGGTTGAGCCAAGTTTCAGGATGGCCCTTGGTCAGGCATAATTACGGAATGCACAGTCGCCGCTCTGTCTTTTCCGTGTTGGCCGTCGCCGTTTCGTTGGCCTTCGCGGCCCCCGCGGCCGCCCAGGTGGCCGTTTCGACGCTGGCGCCGCCGGACTATTTCTCGCTGGGGGACCGCGAGAGCGGCCTGCCGGCGGACGTCTGGACGGGAACCTCGCCGGCGCTGCTGCGCGACAGCCTTCCGCGGATCGGCCGCAAGCCGCTGTCGCCCGCCGCGAGCGTGTTTGCCGGCTGGGTGCTGGGCGCCGGCGTGGCCGGTCCCGAGGGCGCGGGCCGCGACCCGGACGTCGCCGCCGCGCGGGTGCAGGCGCTGCTGGCGCTGGGCCAGTCGCGCACCGCCTGGGCCGCCGTCGAGCGGGCGCCGAACGTCACGACCAACGCCGCCCTGGCCCAGGCCGCCGCCGAGGCGGCGCTGGTGGGTAGCCAGGATGACGCCGCCTGCCGCATCTCCGACCAGCTGACGGTCAACCGCGGCGAGCTCTACTGGCTGCGGCTGCGGGCCTTCTGCCAGGCGGTCGCGGGCCAGGCCGACGCGGCCCAGCTGACCTTCACCCTCGCCGGCGAACGCGCGAAGGACCCGGTTTACGCCCGGCTGATGGGCGCGCTGCTGGCCGGCGCCGGCGATCCCGGCGCGGCCTCGCTGCGCAATGGTCTGGAGTACGCCCTGTCGCGCAGGCTGGCGCTCGACCTGCAGGCCGCGAAGGCGACGGCGTCACCCGCCGTGGCCGCCGATCTGTGGCCCGGGTCGCCGGCGCCCGATACCGAGGAGGCGACCGTCGCCCGTTCGCTGATCGCCAGCGCGACCACCACGCCGGCCCTGTTCGACACCCTGCTGGACGAGGCCGACGCGGCGACGCCGAAGGCGCGGCCGGTGCTGGTCGGGCGCATCCTGTTGCTGGAGGCGATGGGCGGCCAGCCCGGCCCGGAGGCGCGGGCGCGGCTGGCGAAAGCCGATGTCGGCCGGAGCGCGGCCTCGCCGGCGCTGCTGCTTGCGCTCGACCGGGCCGCGGGCCTCGGCCTCAAGGGCGAGACGGCGGTGGCGGTCATGTTGATCGCTTCCGACGCCGGTCCGGCCGGTTCCGGCGCGCTCGACCGCGCCCGCATCGTCGCGGCCCTGCGCAAGGTCGGGCTGAACGGCGCGGCCCAGGCCTTCGCCGTCGAGGGCCTGCTGGTCCCGGTCAAATGAGCCAGGCCTGGGCCGAGGCCTTCCTGGAAATGATGGCGGTCGAGCGCGCCTCCGCGCGCAACACCCTGACGGCCTACGGCAAGGACCTGGCCGACGCGACGGCCTTCCTGAAGGGGCGGGGGCAGGACCTGTCGACGGCCTCGGCCGAGGACAACGAGGCCTATTTCGCCGCCATGGGCGTGGCC
>CANJYY010000260.1 GCA_947479185.1 Caulobacteraceae bacterium | reverse complement strand
GACGCCGTTTCCGTCGGCCGGCGCGTGCTGGCCATCGAGGCCGAGGCGCTGGGTGCTCTGGCCGACAGTCTGGGCGACGCCTTTGTCCAGGCCGTCGAGATCCTTTTCGCCTGCAAGGGCCGCATCGTCCTGACCGGCATGGGCAAGAGCGGTCATGTGGCGCGCAAGATCACCGCCACCCTCGCCTCGACCGGCACGCCGGCGATGTTCGTCCATCCGGCCGAGGCCAGCCACGGCGACCTCGGCATGATCGGCCAGGACGACGTGGTGCTGGCCCTGAGCAAGTCCGGCGACGTGCGTGAGCTGGCCGACGTGATCGGCTACGCCCACCGCTTCGCCATTCCGCTGATCGCCATCACGGCCAACGCTGACAGCCAGCTGGGCGTGGCCGCGAGCCTGGTGCTGCTGCTGCCCGACGCGCCGGAGGCGACCGGCGAGGTGCGGGCGCCGACCACCTCGACAACCCTGCAGATCGCGCTGGGCGACGCCCTGGCCGTGGCGCTGCTGGAGCGGCGCGGTTTTACCGCCCGCGACTTCCACGTCTTCCATCCCGGCGGCAAGCTGGGCGCCATGCTGCGCACGGTCGGCGACCTGATGCACCGGCTGGAGGAGGCCCCGCTGGTCGTCGAATCGACGCCGATGCCCGACGCCATCCGCGTGATGACCGAGCGCAAGCTGGGCGTGGTCGGAGTCACGGGCGCCGACGGCGCCCTGATCGGCATCGTCACCGACGGCGACCTGCGGCGCAATTTCGACGGTCTGGCGAGCAAGACCGCCGGTCAGCTGATGACCCGCAATCCCAAATCGGTGACCGCCGAGACCCTCGCCGGCGACGCCGCGCGGCTGATGAACGACAACCGCATCACCGTGCTGTTCGTGGTCCGGGACGAAAAGCCGGTCGGCGTGCTGCACGTTCACGACGTGCTCAGCGCCGGCGTGGTCTGACCCCAAACCGACCGGGCGGCTTATTTCCCGCGCCGCCCCCTCACCAATCCGTCGCATGGGCGTTATAGGGAGCCCTTCCGACACGCGAGCCTCTCCGATGCCCTTCATGCCCCGCGCCGACCTCGTCCCCAACACCTCGGCCTATGAGAACGAGCCGCTCGTCAAGGCGACCGGCTTTCGCGAGTACGACGCGCGCTGGCTGTTCGGGCCGGACATCAACCTGCTCGGCGTCCAGGCGCTGGGGCTGGGGCTGGGGACCTACATCCACGAGCTGGGCCAGTCGAAGATCGTCGTCGGCCACGACTTCCGCTCCTATTCGCTGTCGATCAAGCAGGCGCTGATCCTCGGCCTGCTGGAGGCCGGCTGCGAGGTGCTGGACATCGGCCTGGCCCTGTCGCCGACCGCCTATTTCGCCCAGTTCGACCTCGACGCGCCCTGCGTGGCCATGGTCACCGCCAGTCACAACGAGAACGGCTGGACCGGGGTCAAGATGGGCGCCCAGCGGCCGCTGACCTTCGGTCCCGAGGAGATGGGCCGGCTGAAGGACATCGTCCTCGGCGGCAAGTTCGTCCCGCGCGAGGGCGGCAAGCTGGTCCGCGTCGACGGCGTGGCCGAGCGGTTCATCGCCGACGTCGCCCGCCGGGTGCAGATCAGCCGGCCGCTGAAGGTCGTCTGCGCCTGCGGCAACGGCACGGCCGGGGCCTTCGCGCCCCAGGCCCTGCGCGCCATGGGCGTGGCCGTGGTCTACGAGATGGACTGCGACCTCGACTGGACCTTCCCCAAGTACAATCCCAACCCCGAAGACCAGGAAATGCTGCACGCCATGGCCAAGGCCGTGCGCGATCACGGCGCGGACCTGGCGCTGGGCTTCGACGGCGACGGCGACCGCTGCGGCGTGGTCGACGACACCGGCGAGGAGATCTACGCCGACAAGATCGGCCTGATGCTGGCCCGGGACCTCGCCCCGCTGAACCCCGGCGCGACCTTCATCGTCGATGTGAAGTCGACCGGCCTCTACGCCACCGACCCGGTGCTGGCGGCCAACGGCTGCACCACCGTCTACTGGAAGACCGGCCACAGCTACATCAAGCGCAAGACGGCCGAACTGGGCGCCCTGGCCGGGTTCGAGAAGAGCGGCCACTTCTTCCTCAACGAGCCGCTGGGCCATGGCTACGACTGCGGCCTGACCGCGGCGGCCGCGATCCTGGGCATGCTCGACCGCAACCCGGACCAGAAGCTGTCGGACATGCGGCTGGCGCTGCCGGTGGCCTACACCTCCCTGACCATGAGCCCGCACTGCGCCGACGAGGTGAAGTACGACGTGGTCGCGGCCGTGGTGAAGGAATACGAGGCCCTCGCCGCCGCCGCCGGCAAGATCCTCGGCCGGGGCATCACCGAGGTGATCACCGTCAACGGCGTGCGCGTGGCGCTGGAGGACGGCAGCTGGGTGCTGGTCCGCGCCTCCTCGAACAAGCCCGAGATCGTCGTGGTCGTGGAAAGCACACAATCGGACGCTGATATGCGCGCGCTGTTCCGGGACGAGGTGAAGCCGCGTCTGGCGAAGCACCCGCAAGTCGGGGCATACAACCAGGAAGTCTGAGGGGATCCCTGAACCATGCGCGTCGCCATGATCGGCACCGGCTATGTTGGCCTGGTGTCGGGTGCCTGTTTCGCCGACTTCGGTCATGACGTCGTCTGCATCGACAAGGATGCCGGCAAGATCGAGCGGCTGAAGCAGGGCGAGATCCCGATCTTCGAACCCGGCCTCGAAGCGCTGGTCGAGCGCAACGTGCGCGAGGGGCGGCTGGCCTTTTCGGTCGACGCCGCCGACGCCGTGCGCGCCGCCGACGCGGTGTTCATCGCCGTGGGCACGCCCTCGCGGCGCGGCGACGGTTATGCCGACCTTTCCTACGTCCATGCCGCCGCCGAGGAGATCGCCGGCCTGATGGACGGCTTCACCGTGGTGGTGACCAAGTCGACCGTGCCGGTCGGCACCGGCGACGAGATCGAGGCCATCATCCGCAAGGCCCGGCCCGACGCGCAGTTCGCCGTGGTGTCGAACCCGGAATTCCTGCGCGAAGGCGCGGCGATCGAGGACTTCAAGCGGCCCGACCGCATCGTCGTCGGCGCCGAGGACGAGCGCGCCAAGGCGGTGATGAACGAGCTCTACCGCCCGCTGTTCCTCAACGAGACGCCGATCGTCTTCACCGGCCGGCGGACCAGCGAGTTGATCAAGTACGCCGCCAACGCCTTCCTGGCGCTGAAGATCACCTTCATCAACGAGATCGCCGACCTGTGCGAGGCCGTCGGCGCCGACGTGCAGCAGGTCGCCCGCGGCATCGGCCTGGACAAGCGGATCGGCAACAAGTTCCTCAATGCCGGCCCCGGCTACGGCGGCAGCTGCTTCCCGAAGGACACCATCGCCCTGGTGCGCACCGCCCAGGACGCCGGAACGCCCGTGCGGCTGATCGAGACCACGGTCGAGATCAACGACGCGCGCAAGAAGGCCATGGCCGGCCGCGTCGCCGACGTGCTGGACGGCGACCTGACCGGCAAGGTCATCGGCGTGCTGGGCCTGACCTTCAAGCCCAACACCGACGACATGCGCGACGCGCCGAGCCTCGACATCGTGCCGGCCCTGCAGGCCATGGGCGCGACCGTCCAGGCCTATGATCCCGAGGGGCATGAGGCCAAGCAGATGCTGCCCGGCGTGGTGTTCAAGGCCGGCCCCTACGAGGCCGTCGAGGGCGCCGACGCGGTGGTCATCATCACCGAATGGGACCAGTTCCGCGCGCTCGACCTGGACCGCATGAAGGCGCTGATGAAGTCGCCGAACGTGGTCGATCTGCGCAACATCTACCGGCCGGAAGATATGCGCTCGCGCGGGTTCCGCTATTCGAGCGTCGGGCGGGGATAGGATGCTCGAATGATCCTCCCCTCGCAGAGGGGAGGGGGACCATGCGGAGCATGGTGGAGGGGGCAGCGCCTCAGTCACCGGAAGATCCGGAATTCTGAATGGCCCCGCTGACGCCGGCGCCGCCCCTCCACCGCCCTCCGGGCGGTCCCCCTCCCCGCTCCGCGGAGAGGAATGATCGCCCCCCGTGGCGTTCCCCCTGATTCCGGGTCCAATGTCCCGGCCGACACAGGGGAGTCGCCGGACATGTGGGTGCTGCTGGGGGTGGGGGTCGTGGTCGCGGGGTTCGCGGCGCGGCTCAATCCGCTGCTGATCGTGGCGGCGGCGGCGATCGTCACCGGGATCGCGGCCGGGCTGGATGTGGTCGCCACGCTGGCGATCCTCGGCAAGGCGTTCCGGGACAACCGCTACATCAGCGTGGTCTGGCTGATCCTGCCGCTGATCGGGCTGCTGGAGCGCGAGGGGTTGCAGGAGCGGGCCAAGGCGCTGATCGGGCGGCTGAAGTCGGCCACCGCCGGGCGGCTGCTGCTGATCTACATGGTCATCCGTCAGGGCACGGCGGCGATCGGCCTGACCTCGCTGGGCGGGCACGCGCAGATGGTCCGGCCGCTGATCGCGCCGATGGCCGAGGCCGCCGCCGAGGCGGGTGATCCGGACCTGACGCCCGCCAGCCGCGACCGGGTCAAGGCCATGGCCGCGGCCACCGACAACATCGGGCTGTTCTTCGGCGAGGACATCTTCATCGCCATCGCCTCGATCCTGCTTATCAAGGGCTTCCTCGAAGAGAACGGCATCGTCGTCGAGCCGCTGCACCTGTC
>CANJYY010000259.1 GCA_947479185.1 Caulobacteraceae bacterium | reverse complement strand
CGGAACCATCATGCCGTCGGCATGGGCATGATCGCCGACATGTGCACCGGCTTCCCCGGCTATCTCGGGCAGGTTTCGCCGCATGCCGCGACCCTTCCGGAGATGTTGCGGCCGTCCGGCTACAGCACCTTCGCCACCGGCAAGTGGCATCTGACCCGGGCCCGCGAAATGACCGCGGCCGGGCCGTTCGGCCAATGGCCGCTCGGCCGCGGCTTCGACCGCTACTACGGCTTCCTCTATTCGCTGGTCGACCAGTGGCATCCCGAACTGGTCAGCGACAACCACTTCATCCCGACCCCGAACCGGCCCGGCTATCACCTGAGCGAGGATCTGGTCGACCAGACCATCGGCATGATCCGCGACCAGCAGGCCGGCGTGCCGGACCGTCCGTTCTTCGCCTATCTGGCCTTTGGCGCCTGCCATTCGCCGCACCAGGCGCCGCGCGAATACATCGACAAGTATCGCGGGCGGTTCGACGAGGGCTGGGACGTCATGCGCGCGCGCTGGCACGCACGGCAAATCGAGCTCGGGATCATTCCGCCCGAGACCGTGCTCACCGAGATCAACGCCGACGTCCGGCCCTGGGCCTCGATGACCGACGACGAACGCCGGTTGTGCGCCCGCCACCAGGAGGTCTACGCGGGCTTTCTCGATCACACCGACGCCCAGATCGGCCGGCTCACCGCCTGGCTGAAGGCCCGCGGGATGCTCGACAACACCCTGATCATGCTGCTCTCCGACAACGGCGCCAGCGCCGAGGGCGGACCGTTCGGCGACATCAATCTGCGCCGCTACATCCAGTTCCACGAGGAAACCTTCGCGGAGAAACTAGCGGCGATCGATGAACTCGGCGGCGATCGGCACTGGAACGCCTACCCAGCCGGATGGGGCCATGCCGGCAACACGCCGCTCAAATGGTTCAAGATGCAGACCCACGGCGGCGGCGTGCGCGATCCGCTCATCGTTCATTGGCCAGCGCGCATCACCACCGGCGGTGAGATCAGCCACCAGTTCTGCCACTGCGCCGACATCGCCCCGACCATTCTCGAGGCCTGCGGCGTGACCGCGCCGGAGGTCCTCAACGGCGTCGACCAGATACCGGTTCAGGGCGTGAGCCTCGGCTACACCTTCGACGAGCCGGACGCGCCGGGCCGCAAACGGGTCCAGTATTTCGAACTGATGGGCAATCGCGGCATCTGGGCCGACGGCTGGAAGGCGGTCACCCGCCACTACCAGGGCGACGACTACGATGCCGACAACTGGGAGCTCTATCATCTCGACACCGACTTCTCGGAGTCCAACGACCTGGCCGCCGTCTATCCGGACAAGGTCCGAGAACTGGTGGCGCTGTGGTGGGACGAGGCCGGGCGCAACAAGGTCCTGCCGCTCGACGACCGCAACCGCGAACGGGTCCTGCTGACCTACTGGGGCGCGGCGCGCAAGCGCTGGCGGTTCGAGCAGGGCATGAACCGCGTCTCCGGCTACGCCGCGCCGTCCGTGTCGAACCGGTCCTACCGCATCGTCGCCGAGGTTGATCTCACGGCGGACAGTGAAGGCGTCATCCTGTCCGTCGGCGGCCAGGCCGGCGGCTATGTGCTGTTCATGCAGAGCGGCCGTCTGATTCACGAGTATGTCGGGCCCGACAAACGCTGGGTTCTGGAGTCGGAGACTCCCCTTCCCATCGGCCGCCATCAGCTGACGTTCGAGTTCCGCAAGACCGCGCCAAGGACCGGAATCGCGAGCCTGCTGTGCGACGGCCAGGTCATCGCCAGCGGCCCGATCGAGAAGATGTGGCCCGGCAGCCCCACCGCCGGCGGCGTCTGCTGCGGCTTCAACGAAGCCAGCCCGGTCAGCGACCGCTATGTCCGGCCGTTCAGCTTCACCGGCGTGATCCATGAGGTCGTGGTCGAGGCCGGGGACGACTACATCGACGACCCGGGCCTGGCGATCCACATCGCGATCGCCGAGGACTGACGCGCGCGCGGCGGGGGCATCAGGCCCCCTCCGGCGCCTCGTCCGCGCCACCCGGCGCCAAAGCCCGGGTCCGGAATTCCGTCGGCGTCAGACCCGTCTCGCGCTTGAACGCCCGGTTGAACGGCGCGAGCGACTGGAACCCGCTGTCGATCGCGATGGTCGAAATCGGCACCAGCAGCTGTTCGGGGTCGGCCAGAGCTTCGCGAGCCTCATCGATCCGCCATTGGCCGATGAAGGCGTTGAAGTTGCGGAATCCGAGCCCTTGATTCAGCAGCTGTCGCAGCCGGTGCTCCGGCACCCGAAGGTGGCGCGCCAGCGTGGAAATCCGCAGATCGGGCGTACGGTAGAGACGCTCCACCTTCATCAGCCGGTCCAGTTCGGTGGCCAGGGTCTTTTCGGCTGGAGACAGCCTGACGGCCGGCTCGCGCGCATGGACACCGGGCTCGGGCGCCTTGCTCTGGCCGAACAGCTCGGGCCCGGCCTGGCCGAAGACGAACGCACCCAGCGCGCTGCTGGCCAGCAGCATGAAAGCCGCGAACATCGACGGTTGTCGGGCCGCGAAGGTGAACAGCTCCATCGTCTGCACGAAGGCGACGCTGATCGAGTAGAGGCTGGTGAAGACATAGAGCGGCGTAACCACCAGCCGGCGGCGCTCGACGAGGTCGCTGCTCCAGCTGCGCACGACGATGATCAGCACATGGGACATCAGGCCCACGGTGATGAAGTTGTGCAGCAGCCACAGCCCCCGGGCGATCTCCAGCGGGGCCATCTTGGCGATCAGCGCATTGACCAGAACGACGACGAACGGGATCAACTTGCGCCGATCAAACCGCTTCGACTCCTCGAAGAACTCGGTGACGAAGATCCAGGCCAGGCTGGCGCCGACGACCGACGGCAGGTCGAGCAGCAGATACATCGCCCCGAGCGGCGCCATCGCCGGCGGAAACTGGGCCAGCACATGGGCGGCCTTGGAAACATAGCTTAGCGATCCGGACAGCCGGCTCGGCGACCGCAGGGATCGACCGATCACGATCGCTGTCGCCAGGTAGAGGCCCGCGGCGACGCCACGGATGATGCCTTCGAGGAGAACCCGGTCTGTCATCGTGACCACGCTTCGCCCGGACGCTCGATCCGCGAAGGCGGTCGCAGGGCGGTGCTCAAGATCGTCTCCCCAGGGTCACGGAACCCTCACGGCCTGACACGCCGCGCGGCGACGTCCCGACCAGCCAAACGCGACTCTATCCCGCCCGAACCGCTATCCCAAACATTCCCCGGAACCCGCCCCGGGCGCAAGTTGCGGACGCCGATCGAAATCAACGACATATAACTGTTTTCATTAGCTTTTTCAGATTTCGATCAGCCGCTTTCGAACGCGATCAGCCCCGACCGGAAAGCGGGCGGGAATCGGCTTGCCAGCCCCCGACCGGGCCAATCATCTGGCGTCACATCGCGGCTGAGGCCTTTGCCCGGAACCGCGTCAGGGGTGCAGGAAACATGGGTTCGGGGCTGGCCACAGTCGGCGCGTCAGGGGTCTGGGTTAAACCAGAGCCGGAGGGCTTCGGCGCCGAACTCGGCGGCGTTGACCTCGCCGGCGGGCTGTCGGTCGCGGATGTCGCGGCGGTGCAGGCGGCGTTCGCGCGGCATGCGGTGGTCTGGTTCCGCGACCAGCCGCTGACCCATCTCCAGCTCGAAGCGCTCTCCCTGCAACTGGGCGTGTTCGGCGAAGAGCCCTACGCGGCGCCGCTTCCCGGACATCCGCACATTCTTGAGGTTCGCCGCGAGCCGCAGGAGACCGTAGCGGTCTTCGGAGGCGGCTGGCATTCAGACTGGAGCTTCCTGAAAACGCCGCCGGCGGCAACCCTGCTGCACGCCAAGATCATCCCGCCGGTCGGCGGCGACACGCTCTTCGCCGACGGAACCCGCGCGTGGGGGGCGCTGGACAACGACCGCCAGCGCGTCCTGGAGGGGCTGCGCGGGTGGCATTCGGCGACCGGCCCCTACGGACCCGAGGGTTATTTCGCCAAAGAAACCGGCCGGGTCGGCATGACGATCTATTCCAGCCCCGACGCGGATGGTCGGGTCAGCCACCCGCTGGTCCGCACGCACCCCGTCACCGGCCGTAAATCCCTTTTCATCAGCCCGGGCTACACCGTCGGCATCGAAGGTATGGCGCCGGACGAGAGCCGGCCCCTGCTGGAATACCTCTTCGCCCATATGACCGAAGACCGGTTCGTGCTGCGCCACCGCTGGGCCGCGGACACCCTGACGATCTGGGACAACCGCTGCGTCCTGCACCATGCGACCGGCGGCTACGACGGTCACCGACGGGTCCTGCACCGCACCACCCTGGTCGGCGAGCGCCCCGTCTGAGCCGGCCCATCAAACCCTCCGAACACGGGCCCCGGCCCGCCGCACCAAACGCGTGAAGACCAGACCCCATGTCAGAAGATTTCGATTTCATCATTGTCGGCGCCGGATCCGCCGGTTGCGTCCTGGCCGACCGGCTCACGGCCGGCGGGAAATACCGGGTGCTCCTGCTGGAAGCCGGCGGCTCGCACAAACGCCTGATGGTCGACATGCCCGCGGGGCTTGGCCACGTCTTCTACGACCCCAAGGTCAACTGGTGTTACGTCGCCGAGCCCGACCAGCAGCTGGGCGGCCGCACCGACTTCTGGCCGCGCGGCCGTGTCCTGGGCGGCTCCAGCTCGATCAACGGCATG
>CANJYY010000258.1 GCA_947479185.1 Caulobacteraceae bacterium | reverse complement strand
CTACGCGCTTCGGGCCACGGCCTGTCCCGTCCTGCTGTCGCACTGACGCCCGGCGCACGCGCCACCCTGACCCGAACCGGACACGTCGATGACTGAGCAGGCCCTGCGGGGGCTCGATGAGCTTGAGGCTGCGACTCGGCTCGCGGAGGAGGGGCCCAACGCCCTGCCGCCGCCGGCGGCCCGCGGCCTGGTGCGGATCATCATCGAGACGATGCGGGAACCGATGTTCCTGCTACTGGTCGGCGCGGCCACCCTGTATCTGTTCCTGGGCGACCTCGCCGAGGGCCTGTTCCTCATGGGCGGCGCCCTGGCGACCATCGGCCTGGTGGTGCTGCAGGAGGCCCGCAGCGAGCGCGCCCTGGCGGCCCTGCGCGATCTGTCGCAACCCCATGCGCGGGTAATCCGCGCGGGCGTCGAGCGGCTGATCGAGGCGCGTGACCTGGTGCCGGGCGACATTGTCCTGATCGGCGAGGGCGAGCGCCTGCCGGCCGACGGCCTGCTGGTCGCCGGCGATGTGCTCAGCGTCGACGAGTCGGCCCTGACCGGCGAATCCGCGCCGGTGTCGAAACGCCCGCTGGAAGACGGCGAGCAGCCCGATCCGGACCGGCCGCCGGGGGACGAGGCCGGCCCCAACCTCTATTCCGGCACGCTGGTGGTCGGCGGCCAGGCCGTGGCGCGGGTCAGTCGCACCGGTCCGCGCACGGCGCTCGGCCGGATCGGCGTCTCCCTCGCCGCGATCGTCGACGAGCCGACGCCGCTGCAGAAGACCGCCGGACGGCTGGTCACCTGGCTCGGGGTCATGGCGATCGGCTTTTGCGTCGTGGTGGTGGTGGCCTACGGCCTGCTGCGGGGCGACTGGGTGGCCGGAACCCTGGCCGGGATCACCGTGGCCATCGCCCTGATTCCCGAAGAGTTCCCCATGGTGCTGGCGGTGTTTCTCGCCCTCGGCGCCTGGCGGCTGGCGACCCACAAGGTGCTGGTCCGGCGCGGCGCCGTGATCGAGGCGCTCGGCGGCGCGACGGTTCTCTGCGTCGACAAGACCGGCACCCTGACCGAGAACCGCATGCGCGTCGCGCGCCTCTGGACGGAGACCGAAGACCGCGCCGTCGCGGCGGACGGCCCGGGCGACGGCGACTGTGCGGCGCTGCTGAACACCGCCGGCCAGGCGTCGGCGGTTCACCCGGTCGATCCGATGGACCGGGCGGTGCGCGACCTGCTGACGGCGCCCGAGGCCGGCCTTGAGCCGGAACGGGTCTGGCCGCTGCGCCCGGAACGGATGGCCGTGATCCAGGTCTGGCGCGGACCGGGCGAGACCCGCACGGCCGCAGCCAAGGGCGCGCCGGAGGCCATCTTCGGACTTTGCCGCCTGGCGCCGGCCGAGGCGGCGCGCCTGACCGCGGTGGTCACCCGCTTCGCCGCCGAAGGCCTGCGTGTACTGGGCGTCGCCGCCTGCGCCGTCGAGGGCCCCTTTCCGGACGACCCTGGCGCGTCGCCGTTCCGGTTCGAGGGGCTGGTCGGCTTCCTCGATCCCGTGCGGCCTGACGTGCCGGCCGCTCTCGCCGAGGCCGCCGCCGCCGGCATCTCGGTCGTCATGATCACCGGCGATCATCCGGCCACGGCGCTGGCCATCGCCGCCGCCGCCGGGATCGACGTCAGCGGCGGGGTGCTGCTGGGTCCCGAGATCGCGGCCCTGTCGCCGGAGGCCCTGGCCGCGCGCCTGCCAGGGGTGCGGGTGTTCGCCCGCATCGCGCCCGAGCAGAAGCTGCTGATCGTCGAGGCGCTGAAGGCCGCCGGAGAGGTCGTCGCCATGACCGGCGACGGCGTCAACGACGCCCCGGCGCTCGAGGCCGCCCACATCGGCATCGCCATGGGCAAGAAGGGCACGGACGTCGCCCGCGAGTCCGCCGACCTGGTGCTGATGGACGACCGCTTCGCCTCCATCGTCGGCGGCGTGAAGCTCGGCCGGCGCATCTTCGTCAATCTGCGCAAGGCGCTGATCTATGTGACGGCGATCCATGTGCCGATCGCCGGCCTGGCGCTCATTCCTGTGGTGCTGGGCCTGCCGCAGCTGCTGTTCCCGATGCATGTGGTCTTTCTCGAGCTGGTCATCGACCCGGTCTGCGCCATGGTCTTCGAGGCCGAGCCGGGCAGCGCGACGGCCATGCAGCGGCCGCCCCGGCGACGGAACGAGGCCCTGTTCGGCCCGACCCAGATCGGACTGGCCCTGCTGCAGGGGCTGGGCGTGCTGGCCGGCGTTCTGGGACTCTATCTCTGGGGGCTGGCGCACCTGTCCGAGCCGGAAGCCCGGGGCCTTGCGTTTGTCGCCCTGGTGATCGGCAATCTCGTGCTGGCCCTGGCCGACGCCTCGACATCCGGCGCGCGCCTGTTCGCGCCGCACCGCCGGATCTACTGGGCGATCGCGGCCGCTGCGACCGCGGCGATGGCGGTCGTGCTGGGCGTCCCGGTCATCGCTTCGGTGTTCAAGGTTGCGCCGTCCGCTCCGCCGCTGCTGGCCCTGGCCCTGGCGACAGGCCTGGTCGCGGGCGGATGGTTCGGCGTGGCGCGCGGCCTGGTCCGGCGGGGACGGTGGTCTTCGCCGGCCCGGTCCGCTAAGGTCCCGCTTTGAAGACGCACCGGGCCGCATTCCGCCGGCCACGATCGGATCAAGACCTTGAGTCTGAGGCGCGTACTGCTTCTTCCGGTCGTGCTCATCGCGGTTCTCGCCGGGCTGACGCTTTACACGGCTTTCAACCACGCCGCGGCCCTGCGTGACACCCAGGGCGCCATCACCCATACCCACGAAGTGCTCGAAGCGACCCAGGCGCTGTTCTCCAGCGCCCAGGACGCCGAGATCGGCCAGCGCGGCTATCTGCTGACCGGCGATATGGCCTATCTGGCCCCCTGGCGGGCGGCGACGGGGCGTCTGCCCGGTGATTTCACCAGACTGAAGGGCCTCGTGGCCGACAACCCCGTGCAGCTGGCGAGGGTCGCCCAGCTCGAGACCGTCATGAACCGGCGACTGGCGATTCTCGACGAAGCGCTCGTCGCGGCGCGTGAGGGGCGGTTCGAGGCCGCCCGGGCGGTCGTTCTCAGCGGACGGGGCAAGGTCGAGATGGGCCGCGCCCGGGCGCTGATAGCGATGATCGCCACGGAAGAGCAGACGGTGCTCAACCGGAGACAGGCCCGCGCCGTCGTCAGCGAGCGGGACGGCCAGATCCTGGCGATCATCATCGGCGGCCTTTCCCTGCTAGGTCTCGCGACGACCCTGCTGGTTCTGGCCCGCGCCAACGGGGACCTGCACGAGGCGCTCGCTGGCCGCGACGACGCGGAGTCGGGCCGCCGGGACGGGGATGCCCTGATCCGCGCGGTGTTCGAGAACATCACTGACTATCTCTACACCTTCGACGTCACGTCGGACGGCCGCTTCCTGATCGGCGACTTCAACCCGGCGCTGGCGAAGCTGGTCGGTGGCGACATGACGCCCTGGCGCGGCCGGGATGTGATGGAAGCCTTCCCGGTCATGGGACCACGCCTGGTCGAGCTGTACGGCCGCGTCATCGAAGCCGGCCGCGCCACGGCCATGCGCGACTCGGTCGAGGTCCCGGGCGGCGGGGTGGTCGTCTGGGAATCGATGCTCGCGCCCGTGTTCGATGACGCCGGCTGTCCGACCCGCATCGTCGGC
This sequence comes from Caulobacteraceae bacterium, assembly GCA_947479185.1. GTDB lineage: Bacteria > Pseudomonadota > Alphaproteobacteria > Caulobacterales > Caulobacteraceae > Caulobacter. The sequence goes on along the minus strand of CANJYY010000258.1, from coordinate 1,031 downwards.
TCATCGCGTGACGTCACCGAACAGGAGCGCGCCGCGGAGCAGCTGCGCAACGCCCAGCGGATGGAGGCCATCGGCCAGCTGACCGGCGGCGTGGCGCACGACTTCAACAATCTGCTGCAGGTCATCCACGCCAATCTCGAGATGATCGAGCGCAGCATCACCGACGAGAAGGCGCTCGCGCGGCTGGCCAACGCCACCCATGCCGCTAACCGGGCGGCCGACCTGACCCGTCAGCTGCTGGCCTTCGCCCGCCGCCAGCCGCTGGAGCCGGAGGTGATCAGTCCGGGGCGGCTCGTCCAGGCCATGGCCGAGATGCTACGCCGGACCCTGGGAGAGGCCATCGAGGTCGAAACGGTTATCGCCGGCGGACTGTGGAACACCATCGCCGACCCGGCCCAGCTCGAGAGCGCCCTGCTCAATCTGTCGCTCAACGCCCGCGATGCCATGCCGGACGCCGGACGCCTGACCATCGAACTGGCCAACGCCTCCCTCGACGACCAGTACGCCAGTCGCGACCCCGACATCACCCCGGGCCAGTACGTGATGCTCGCGGTGTCGGACACGGGCCAGGGCATGTCGAAGGCAACGGTGGCGCGGGTCTTCGAACCCTTCTTCAGCACCAAGGTCGAGGGAAGGGGCACAGGGCTGGGCCTGTCGATGGTCCATGGCTTTGTGAAGCAGTCGAAGGGCCACATCCAGATCTACAGCGAGCCCGGCCAGGGCACGACGGTGAAGATCTACCTGCCGCGCACGCGCAAGGCGGAAGCCCAGGCCGAACGCCGCAAGGCGCCGGTCGGCGGCCACGGCGAGAGGGTGCTGGTGGTCGAGGACGAGGCGGCGGTGCGCGAGGCCGCCTGCGCCATGCTGACCGACCTCGGCTACCACTGCATCCAGGCCGACGGGCCGGACGCGGCCCTGGTGATCCTGCGCGGCGACCAGGCCGTCGACCTGCTGTTCACCGACGTGGTCATGCCGGGCACGATGAAGACCCCGGCATTCGTCCGTGAGGCCAAGGCCCTGCGGCCGGCCCT
>CANJYY010000257.1 GCA_947479185.1 Caulobacteraceae bacterium | reverse complement strand
GGCGTGATGTAGGTGCGGACGGCCAGCCGGTCGACCGGCGGGGTGGCGATGATGCTCATCTCGCGGATGCCGCTGAGCGCCATCTGCAGGGTGCGCGGGATCGGCGTGGCCGTCAGGGTCAGCATGTGCACGTCGGCGCGAAGCTCCTTGAGCTTCTCCTTGTGCTTGACCCCGAAGTGCTGCTCCTCGTCGACGATGACGAGGCCCAGGTCCTTGAAGCTGACCTGCTGACTGAGCACCGCATGGGTGCCGACGACGATCTCGATCTCCCCGGCGGCGAGGCCGGCGCGGGTCTCGGCGATCTCTTTGGCCGGGACCAGCCGCGACAGCCGGCTGACCTTGATCGGCCAGCCCTGCAGTCGCTCGCTGAAGGTCTTGAAATGCTGCCGCGCCAGCAGGGTGGTCGGACAGACCAGCGCCACCTGCTTGCCGCTCATGGCCATGACGAAGGCCGCGCGCAGGGCGACCTCGGTCTTGCCGAAGCCTACGTCGCCGCAGATCAGCCGGTCCATCGGCTTGCCGCTCGTCAGGTCGGTCAGCACGTCGGCGATGGCGTTCAGCTGGTCGTCCGTCTCCTCGTAGGGGAAGCGGGCGCAGAACTCGTCGAACAGGCCGGACGGCGGGTCGATCTCCTCGACCGCCTTCAGCTGACGGGCGGCGGCGATCTGGATCAGACCCTCGGCCATGACCCGCAGGCGCTCCTTCGCCTTGGCCTTGCGGCTCTGCCAGCCGGCGCCGCCCAGCTTGTCCAGCTGGATGTTCTCGCCGTCGGCGCCGTAGCGGGTCAGCAGGTCGATGTTCTCGACCGGCAGGTAGAGCTTGGCGTCGCCGGCGTAGTGCAGCTCGAGGCAGTCGTGCGGCGCGCCCTGGACCTCGAGGGTCTTCAGACCCGCGTAGCGGCCGATGCCGTGGTCGATATGCACGACCAGGTCGCCCTGGGTCAGGGCCGTGGCCTCGGCGAGGAAGTTGGCGGCGCGACGCTTGCGGCGCGGCCGGGCCAGCCGGTCGCCGAGAATGTCCGTCTCGGAGATGACCGCCAGGGTGTCGGTCTCGAAGCCCGACTCCAGCGGCAGCACCACGCGCTGCGGCGTCTTCGGGTCGGCCGCCTTGGCCGCCTGCCAGTAGGGCGCGAACGGGATGCGCTTGAGGCCATGGTCCGCCAGCATCGTGCCGAGCCGTTCGGACGAGCCCTCCGACCAGCTGGCGAACAGCACGCGCTTGCCCTCCCCGCTGGCCTTGCGGGCGTGGTCGGCGGTGGCCTCGAAAAGGTTGACGCTGTCCTGGGCCCGCTCGGCGGCGAAGGTCCGGCCCAGCTTCGCGCCCATGTCGACCGCGCCGATGGCGTCGCTCTGGAACGGCGAGAACCAGCGGTTGGGCCGTTCGGCGATCCGCGCCGCCAGTTCGTCGGCCGTCAGATAGAGGGCCTCCGGCTCCAGCGGCCGGTAGGCGGACTTGCGGTCGGCGCTGGCCCGGGCGTCGTAGGCGTCGGCGATCATCGCCATCCGCTCGGCCTCGGACTCCCCGACCAGATGGTCCATGGCGACCAGCGTGTCTTTGGGCAGATAGTCGAACAGCGTCTCCAGCCGCGCATAGTACAGCGGCAGCCAGTGCTCCATGCCCGCGCGGCGGCCGCCGGCGCTGATGGTGTCGTAGAGGGCGTCGTCACCCGGCGCGCCGAACCGCGAGACATAGCCCTTGCGGAACCGCGCGATGGCGTCGGCGTCGAGCAGCACTTCGCTGACCGGCAGCAGGTCGATCGACTTCAGCTGCTTCGTCGAGCGCTGGGTCTCGGGATCGAAGGCGCGGATCGATTCCAGCGTGTCGCCGAACAGGTCGAGCCGCACCGGCTCCTCGCCGCCCGGCGGAAACACGTCGATGACGCCGCCGCGAATGGCGTACTCGCCGCGCTCGGACACCGTCGAGGCCCGGCTGTAGCCGTTGACCGCGAAGTAGCGTTCGAGGTCGGCGATGGCGACCTCCTGGCCGGGTCGGGCGCTGTAGCCGGCGCGGGACACGTCCTCGCGCGACGGCATCCGCTGCAGCACGGCCGGGGCGGCGGTGACCAGCAGGGTCGCCTTGCCGCCCTCCTCGCCCCTCACCAACCGGGCGAGGGTCGACATGCGCTGGGCGGCGACGCCCGCCGACGGTCCTGTCCGGTCGTAGGGCAGGCAGTCCCAGGACGGCAGCTGCAGGATGGCGATCTCGGGCGCGAAGAAGCGCATCGCGTCGATGAAGGCGCTGGCCCGGGCGCTGTCGCGGGCGACGAACACCGTCAGGCCGCCGCGCGCGCGGGCGATGTCGGCCATCACCAGGGCGTCGAACCCTTCGGGCGCGCCAGTCAGGTCCAGACGGCCGTCAGCCCTCGCGACCTGCTTCAGGTCAGCCACCGGGTGGCATCCCGGACGGGTCGAAGGCCTGCACCAGGGCGAAGATCTCGGGATCGATGTGGTCGGCCACCGGCGTCTTGCCGAGGTACCAGTCGTAGATGTCCTGGTCGGCCTCTTCCATCAGCGCCTCGAAGGCGTCGAGCTGGGCCGGGGTCATGGTCGGGACATACTTGTCCGCGAACGGCCCCAGAATGAGGTCCGCTTCGCGGAAACCACGGCGCCAGGCCCGCAGCCTGATCTTCTTGAGGCGGTGCTCGTCCATAGGAGCCGGGGGATATAGAGCGGGTTGCCCGGTGGCGCCAGTGTGCGTGGTTCGAGCCCCGGATCCAGTCCGGGGTCGTCTGAAGCTCGCTCCTCACGATGACGGGCATAGCTGTTCGTCATCCTGAGGAGCGATCCCTCAGGATCGCGTCTCGAAGGACGCACCAACTCCGCGCTACACTCCCCCCGATGCGCCCCGAGATTCTGTTCCCGCTCTTCGCTTCGGTCAGCACGCTGAAAGGCGTGGGGCCGAAGGTTGAGCCGCTGGTCGAGCGCCTCGCCGGGCCGCTGGTGCGCGACGTGCTGTTCCTGGGGCCCCAGTCGCTGATCCACCGCACGCCCACGACGGTCGACAGCGTGGTCGACGGCCAGGTGCACACCCTGATCGTCGACATCGAGACGCATCAGAAGCCGCCCCGGATGGACATCCCCTACAAGATCCGCTGTTTCGACGGCACGGCCTTTCTGACGCTGATCTGGTTCAAGGGCCACGGCGACCATCTTCTGCGCCAGCACCCGATCGGCGCCCGGCGCGCGGTCAGCGGCAAGATCGAGCGCTGGGGCAACGAAATCCAGATGGCCCATCCGGACTACATCCTGCCGGTCGAGCGCGCCGCCGAGATCCCCGAGACCGAGGCCGTCTATCCCGCGACCGCAGGCCTGCCGGCCCGCAATGTGCGAAAGATGGCGCTGGAGGCGTTGTCGCGGGCGCCGGAGCTGCCGGAATGGCAGGACGGCGCCTGGCTGGCCCGCGAGGGCTTCATCGGCTGGCGCGCGGCGCTGGAGCGGTTCCACAACCCGCAGACCGACGCCGACCTGTCGCCGCTGGCGCCGCATCGCCGCCGTCTGGCCTATGACGAGTTGCTGGCCCACCAACTGGCGCTGGCCCAGCGCAAGGCCGCCCGTCGCGCCCAGCCCGCCCCGGTGATCCCGGCCGGCGCCCTCGCCGATCGCATCGAGGCCGCCCTGCCCTGGAAGCTGACCGGCGCCCAGATCCGCGCCCTGTCGGAGGTGCGCGGCGACCTGCAGTCGGGCGAGCGGATGAGCCGGCTGCTGCACGGCGACGTCGGCGCCGGCAAGACCATCGTCGCCATGCTGGCCATGGCCGACGCGGCGGCGTCCAGGCTGCAGTCGGTGCTGATGGCCCCGACCGAAATCCTCGCCCGGCAGCATTTCGAGACCATCGCCGCACCATTGGAAGCCCAGGGCCTGCGCGTCGTGCTGCTGACCGGCCGCGACAAGGGCGGGGTGCGGACCGAGAAGCTGATGGCCCTGATGGACGGTACGGCCGACGTCGCCGTCGGCACCCACGCCCTGTTCCAGGACGACGTCCGCTATCGCTCGCTGGGCCTGACGGTGATCGACGAGCAGCACCGCTTCGGCGTCAGCGAGCGCAAGCGGCTGCAGGACAAGGGCGAGAGCGTCCACCTGCTGGCCATGTCGGCGACGCCGATCCCGCGGACCCTGGAGCTGACCGTGTTCGGCGACCTCGATGTCAGCCGCATCGACGAGAAGCCCCCCGGCCGTACCCCGGTCGCCACCCGGGCCGTCCCCTCCCCGCGCATGGGCGAGATCATCGCCCGGCTGCAGGAGGCCGTGCGCGGCGGGGCCCAGGCCTTCTGGATCTGTCCGATGGTCAGCGAGAGCGACTTCGCCGACCTCGCCGCCGCCGAGATCCGCGCCCGCGAGTTGCAGAAGGTCATGGGCGCCCAGGTCGGGCTTGTGCACGGCCAGATGCCGGCCGCCGAGAAGGACGCGGTGATGGCGGAATTCGCCGCGGGCCGTCTGCCGGTGCTGGTCGCGACCACCGTTGTCGAGGTCGGGGTCAATGTGCCCAACGCCACCATCATGGTCATCGAACAGGCCGAGCGATTCGGCCTGGCCCAGCTGCACCAGCTGCGCGGCCGGGTCGGGCGCGGAAGGCGGGAGAGTTCCTGCGTGCTGCTCTATGACCCGCCGCTGTCGGACACGGCCCAGCAGCGGCTCGACATTCTGCGGCGCACCGACGACGGCTTCCTGATCGCCGAGAAGGACCTGGAACTGCGCGGCGGCGGCGACCCGCTGGGGCT
>CANJYY010000256.1 GCA_947479185.1 Caulobacteraceae bacterium | reverse complement strand
GGCTTCGTCGACACCATGATCAAGGACGGCCTGTGGGACGCGTTCCACGGCTACCACATGGGCCAGACGGCCGAGAACATCGCCGTCCGCTGGCAGATCACCCGCGAAGACCAGGATCGCTTCGCCGTCGCCTCGCAGAACAAGGCCGAAGCCGCCCAGAAGGCCGGCAAGTTCGCCGGCGAGATCGCTCCCGTGACGATCAAGGGCCGCAAGGGCGACACCATCGTCGACCAGGACGAATACATCCGTCACGGCGCGACCTACGAAAGCATGTCGGGCCTGCGCCCGGCCTTCACCAAGGACGGCACGGTCACCGCCGCCAACGCCTCGGGCCTCAATGACGGCGCCGCGGCCCTGGTGCTGATGAGCGCGGACGAGGCGAAGAAGCGCGGCCTGACCCCGCTGGCCCGCATCGCCAGCTGGGCCAGCGCCGGCGTCGAGCCGGAAATCATGGGCACGGGTCCGATCCCGGCGATGAAGAAGGCCCTCGACAAGGCCGGCTGGACCGTCGCCGACCTCGACCTGATCGAGTCCAACGAAGCCTTCGCCGCCCAGTCGCTGTCGGTCGTCCGCGAGCTGGGCCTCGACCCGGCCAAGACCAACGTCAACGGCGGCGCCATCGCCATCGGTCACCCGATCGGCGCGTCCGGCGCGCGCATCCTCACCACCCTGCTCCACGAGATGAAGCGGTCCGGCGCGAAGAAGGGCGCCGCGACCCTCTGTGTCGGCGGCGGCATGGGCGTGGCGATGTGCGTCGAAGCCGTCTGATCCAACAAGAAACTCAAAACACTATCTGCAGGGAAGAAGCGCATGAGCAGGGTTGCATTCGTCACGGGCGGGACCCGGGGCATCGGCAAGGCGATCGTCGAGCGGCTGAAGGCCGACGGCATGAAGGTCGCCGCCGGCTATTCGGGCAACGAGGAAGCCGCCGCCGCCACGGCCAAAGAGCTGGACGTGATGGTCGTCAAGGGCAACGTCGGCAACTTTGAGGACTGCGCCCGCGCGGTGAAAGAAGTCGAGGACGCCCTCGGCCCGATCGACGTGCTGGTCAACAACGCCGGCATCACCCGCGACGGCTTCTTCCACAAGATGACCTACGAACAGTGGGGCGAGGTCATCCGCGTGAACATGGACAGCGCCTTCAACATGACCCGTCCGGTCATCGAAGGCATGCGCGAGCGCAACTGGGGCCGGGTGATCAACATCAGCTCGATCAACGGCCAGAAGGGCCAGGTCGGCCAGACCAACTACTCGGCCGCCAAGGCGGGCCTGATCGGCTTCACCAAGGCGCTGGCCCTCGAGAACGCCAAGAAGGGCATCACCGTCAACGTGATCTGCCCGGGCTACATCGACACCGACATGGTCGCGGGCGTGCCTGAGAACGTCCTGGCCGGCATCGTCGCGGGCATCCCCGTCGGCCGCCTCGGCAAGGGCGAGGAGATCGCCGACATGGTCTCCTACCTGGCCGGCGAACGCGCGGGCTTCGTCACCGGCGCGACCTTCACCCTGAACGGCGGCCAGTACCTGGCCTCGTAGGCAGTTCTGGATCCTCCCCTGCATCGCAGGGGAGGGGGACCATGCGGAGCATGGTGGAGGGGGCGGCGCCAGTTTCACCGGACAGACCGGAAGTCAGGATGGGGCGCTGGCGTTCGCGCCGCCCCCTCCACCGGCCTCCGGCCGGTCCCCCTCCCCGACTTCGCGGGGAGGATAAGTCGTAGCCTTGCCCCTCTCTCCGAACCCGTCCAAGAATCGCCCCACTCGCCGTGCATGGCTTGGGGAATGACGAGCTTTGAAATCCGTTCGCGGGCCGTCGCGACCTTTGTCGCGGTCGTGCTGACGCTGCTGGGCGCGGCCGCCCCGGCGGTCGCCCAGGACGGCTCGCTCAAGGATTTCCTGTTCGGCGACAAGCGCGGCGAGAGCCAGCGCCAGGCCCCGCCGCCGCCGGTGGCCCGTTATGTCTCCGACGCCGGCGAAGGCTTCATTCTCGACCGGTCCAACGAGCGCACCCTGCTGCGGTTCGAGAACAGCCCCGAGATCTGGGTGCTGCAGCCGCAGATCGGGCCGCGCGGCGACGTCATCTACAAGAACGATATTGGCCAGGTGTTGCTGCGCGCCACTCGCGTCGGCGGCCTGACCCTGTTCACCGGCAAGCGGCCGGGCGGCGCCTCGGCATCGCTGGCCGGCGCCTCGGCCCCGATTCGGCTCAAGGCCATCGGCCCGGTCGACCTTTACCGCATCCTCGTCGCCGCCAGCGTCCGGGCGAGCCGGGTCTCCAACCATCGCATCAGCTTCGACGCCGAGGCGACGCCGGCCTCCTCGACCCTGATCGCCGACGCCGCCATCCTGTCGGTGATGGCGCTCGAGCGCCTGGCGCAACGCCCCGACGGCGCGGCCCTGATGGCCAGGATCCAGCGGGTGGTGATCGTCGAGGGCGCCCGCCCGGCCGTGGCCCTGCGCGCGGGCACCCTGTTGATCGCCGTCGCCCCGCCCCTGGGCGTCGCCGGCCGCCCGTCGTCCGAACGGATCGCCTACGTCACGCTGAGGTAGGCTCCCACCCTTCGGGCGCCATCTCGAAGCCGCCGAAGTCGAAGCCCGGGGCCACCGTGCAGCCGACCAGCGTCCAGTCGCCCAGCGACCGCGCCTTCTGCCAGTCGCCGACGGGAACCACCGCCTGCGGCCGCTGGCCGGCCGCCAGATCGGCGCCAAGCCGGTGCTCGGTCCCGCCGATGGTCAGCAGCAGCGGCGCGCCGGCGTAGTGGTGCCAGACCTCGGCCGCGTCGACGCGGTGCCAGCGGCTTTCCTGACCGGCCTCCAGCAGGAAATAGATCGCTGTCGAGGCGCCGCGCGCCTCGGGGCCTGCCATGTCGCGAAAGGTCTGGCGGTACCAGCCGCCCTCGGGATGCGGCGCGAGGTCCAGCAGGGCGATGATCTCTGCCGCCGTCATCCCTGGAAGCTGTCCTTGGCCGCCCGCACGGCGCCGAAGGCCTCGGCCGGGTCGGCGATATCGGGGCGCAGCAGCGGCGCGCGCAGGAAGGGGTTGGTCGCCTTCTCCAGACCGATGCTGGTCGGCACGGTCCATTCCCCCTTCTCGCGGGCGGCGAAGATGGTGTCGGCGCGGGCCTTCAGCGCCGGGTCGGCGTCGACCGACAGGGCGAAGCGGGCGTTGGAGGCCGTGTACTCATGGGCGCAGTAGACCGCCGTCTGGTCCGGCAGGGCGGTCAGTTTCGCGAGACTCGTCCACATCTGCTGCGGCGTGCCCTCGAACAGACGGCCGCAGCCGAGCGCGAACAGGGTGTCGCCGACGAAGGCCACGTCATCGGCGGCGTCGACGTAGCTGACATGACCCAGGGTGTGGCCGCCGGTGTCGAGCACCGCGAACGTCGTTTCGCCCAGCATGACCACGTCGCCGTCGGCGACCACCTGGTCGGGCGCGGTCCCGATCCGCTCGACCTCGGCCGGACCGACGACGGTGCAGCCGGTCGCCGCCTTGATCTCGGCGTTGCCGCCGGCGTGGTCGGGGTGCCAGTGGGTGTTGAGGATATGGGTCAGGGTCCAGCCCAGGCTGTTCAGCTCGCGCAGGATGGCGGCCGCGTCCGGCGTGTCGATGCAGGCGGCCTGGCCCGTCGCGTCGTCGCGCACGAGGAAGCCGTAGTTGTCGGACAGGCAGGGGAACTGGTGGATGGTGATCGACATGGTCGTACTTTCGTTGCGTCCTTCGACACGCGCCTTGCGGCGTTGCTGAGGATGACGTGCTTTGATGTGCTACCCTAGACTACGTCATCCTCAGCAGCCGCGCAGCGGCGTGTTACGAAGCATGCCCTCGGGCCGGCAAAGCCGGTCCCGGGGGGACGCAATCCTGCCCATGCGATCGAACTGAGCTTCCCATGCGCCGCGACGTTCTCGACCTCCGCGCCTTCTACGCCTCCGCCCGTGGCCGGGCGGCGCGGGAGATGGTCGGCCGCAAGGTCGTCGAGGCCTGGGGCGACCCGCGCGGGCTGGACATCCTCGGCGTCGGCTATCCCACCCCCTATCTCGAACGCTTCCGCGAGCGGGCCCGGCGCACCGTGGCGGTGATGCCCGCCACCCAGGGGGTCGAGGTCTGGCCGGCGAGCGGGCGCAACCTCGCCTGCCTCGGCGACGAGGCCGCCCTGCCCCTGCCCAACGCCCTGTTCGACCGGGTGCTGTGCGTCCACGCCCTGGAGGAGGCCGACGACGCCACGGCCCTGATGAGCGAAGTCTGCCGCGTGCTGGCCCCGTCCGGCCGGGTCATCGTCGCCGTCGCCGCGCGCAACGGCCTGTGGTCCAACGCCGAGAGCACGCCGTTCGGTCACGGCCGGCCGTGGAGCCGCAGCCAGCTGGAACAGGTGCTGCGCGACGCCGACCTGGAGCCGTCCGGCTGGACCCGCGCCCTTTACGCCCCGCCGTTCACCTGGGCCGCCGGCTGGGCCGAAGGCTTCGAACAGGTCGGCGCCTGGCTTTGGCCGCCGCTGGGCGGGGTGATCCTGATGGAGGCGGTCAAGCAGACCTTCGCGCTCAAGCCCCGCGGCGTGCGCGCCCGCGCCCGGGTGTTCGTCCCCGGAACCCTTGCCCCCGCCCCACAGGCGCCCGCCGGACGGGCGCCTGATACCGCAATGCAGCAAGACCCCTTGGCGGGGGAGCCCGTTTCGCCCTAGCTTGGGCCGGTAGCCCTTCTGCCCGTGCGAACGGAGTTGTCGCCATGAAGATGATCGTCGCCG
>CANJYY010000255.1 GCA_947479185.1 Caulobacteraceae bacterium | reverse complement strand
TCAATGTTGGGACGGAGCTTGATCTCCTTGATCTCCACCACCTTCTGACGCTTGCGCGCTTCGTTCTTCTTCTTCTGCTCCTGGAACTTGAACTTGCCGTAGTCCAGGATCTTGCAGACGGGCGGGTCCGCGTTCGGAACGATCTCAACGAGATCCAGGCCGGCTTCCTCGGCGGCTTCAAGCGCGGAGGAGGTCGGCATCTCACCCTGCTTCTCGCCGTTCTGGTCGATCAGCAGGACGCGGGGGACGCGGATCTCTTCGTTGATGCGCGGCCCGTCCTTGACGGGCGGCGTATTGTTGGGACGGCGAATAGGCGGTGCTCCGGTGGCTGTTTACATGAAAGACCGCGGCTCACGGGTCGCGCCAGACGAAGCCGCCCGGCGAGACCCGCACATATACCACGGACCCTTCTTGTCCGATTTGTCTTACAAATCGGGAAGGGTCCGAAGCGTTCCGGGACTCTTGGTTGTTATATGAGCCTACCCCCGGCCCCGATCAAGCGCGGCGAGGCCACATGGGGCAGGGAAGTGCAATGAGAGGGGCGTAGCGATTAGGGGCTAGAGGCTAGGGGCTAGCAATCCAAGGCGCGTTCAGCGCGACGCGACTAATCCCCAAGCCCTAGCCCCTAATCCCTAGCGAGGCAGCAGCGACCAGGCCGCCTGCGCCACGGTCTCGACCGACAGCTGGGCCAGGGTCGGGGCCTGAATCACCGCCACATGGCCGCGCGGTGCGTTGCGAAGGGTGTCCGGCGCGCCGTCGAACAGGGCGATGGTCGGGGCCCCGGCGGCGGCGATCAGGTGCATCGGCCCGGTGTTGTTGCCCACGGCCAGGGCCGCGCGGGCCCCGAGCACGGCGATCTGGGCGAAGTCGGTGCGGCCAGTCAGGTCGCGGGCCTGGCCGACGGTCTTCTGGATCGCCCGCGCCATGGCGCTTTCCTGCGGCCCGCCGATGATGACGATGTCATAGCCGCGCGCCTTCAGCCGGCTGGCCAGCTCGGCGTAGTGGGCCACCGGCCAGCGCTTCTCCGGCTTGTTCTCGCCGCCGCCCGGCACCATCAGAACGAACGGCCTGGGCGCGGCGGCGCCGGCCACGGGCCGGGGCTCGGCCGCGCGGCGCAGGATCCAGCTCAGGTCCGGCGGCGGGGCCTCGCCGGGCCCGGTCGGGGCGTCGGGCCAGGCGCCGGCGACCATCAGCTGTTCGGCGTGGCGCTCCAGGGTGTGCATCTGCTCGCGCGAGGGATTGCGGTGGCGCAACCGGGCGCCCGGCGCCGCGCCGGACCAGGCCGGCGGGAACGGTCGCAGCAGCTGGAACAGGAACCGGCTGGTCGAGGTGCTTTCGAGGTCATAGACGCGGTCATAGCGCGCGGCCTTGATCTGCCCGCGCAGCGCCAGCCACTCGCCGGGCGAACCGGGGCGGGCGGTGGTCTCGATACTGTTGAAATAAGGGCTGGCCTTCGCCAGCGCCTCGAACTGCGGCACGGTCAGCAGGGTGATGCGGGCGTGCGGATGCGCCTGCCGGATCCGCTTCATGGCGGCCAGCGACAGGACGAACTCGCCGATCGATCCCGCCTGGATCACCAGCACCTTCTTGATGTCGCGGCTCACGCTGTCGTCTCCCATCCGCGTGCATAGACCGGAAGTATGGCCCCATTCCGGGTGATCAAGGCATAAACATCCCGCGCGCCGAAGATTCCCGCGCGCGCTTGGGGCCCGGGGAAGATCTGCGACAGCGGAAGGGGCGACGGCTGGATGGACACGACGCCTTGCATAGCGGGTGTCGTCGCAAGGTAAAATGGCGCTTTCATCATCGTGTTGCGGAGCCGGCATGGCCGAAACCAGCGGATTTCTTGAGCGGGACGACGGCGAGCGCATCGCCTGGCGCCGCGTGGCGGGGCGCGGCCCGACAGTGGTCTGGCTGGGCGGCTTCATGTCGGACATGACCGGAACCAAGGCCCAGGCCCTGTCCGACTGGGCGCTGGCCAACGGCCGGGCCTTCCTGCGCTTCGACTATCTGGGGCATGGCGAGTCGAGCGGGGCCTTTCGCGATGGAACGATCACCCGCTGGCGGGCGGACGCGCTGGCGGCGATCGCCGGACTGACGGAAGGCCCGCTGGTGTTGGTCGGTTCCTCGATGGGCGGCTGGATCAGCTGTCTGGTGGCGGTCGGGATTCCGGAGCGGCTGCACGCGATGGTGCTGATCGCCCCGGCCGCCGACTTCACCGAGGCCCTGATGAAGCCGGGCCTGCCGCCGGAAGCGCACGACGCGATCGCCCGCGACGGCGAATGGATCCGCCCGTCGCTCTACGACCCGACCGGCTATCCGATCACCCGCGGCCTGCTGGACGACGGCGCCCGCTGGTCGATCCTCGGCGCGCCCGTACCCGTCGATGTCCCCGTGCGCATCCTGCAGGGTCGCGAAGACCCGGACGTGCCGTGGCTGCACGCGCTTGAACTGGCCAACGCGATCCGCAGCGAGGACGTGGTCTTCACCCTGATCAAGGACGGCGACCACCGGCTGAGCCGCGACCAGGACATCGCAAGGCTCGTCGCGACGGTGGCGGAGGTAATCTGAATCCTCTCCGCGAAGCGGGGAGGGGGACCACGCGAAGCGTGGTGGAGGGGCAGCGCCGGCCTCGCCGGAACGATCGGAATTCCGAATGGGGCCGCTCGCGCCTGCGCCGCCCCTCCACCGCCGTCCCGGCGGTCCCCCTCCCCAGCAAGCTGGGGAGGATTGATCAGTTCCAGAACGCCCCGACCCGCGCCGCTTCCGCCTGGCCCTGCGCGTAACCCGCCCGGGCCACGGCCTCGCGGTTGGAGCTGTCCATCAGATTGCTGCCGAACGCCTCGCCGCAGGCCGCGTCGGGGACCAGCAGCAGCGCCTCGCCGCCGTGGTTGCGGATCACGGCCATCTCGGCCTCGAGCCTCGGCAGCATCATCGGCGCGAAGGCCGGCGGCATCACGGCGACGATGACCACCTTGCCGTGGTCTTTCGCCAGGTCCGCGTTGGTCCCCGAGCGCATGCCGCCGTCCATGTAGCGGCGGCCATCGATGGTGATGGCCGGAAAGATCGCCGGCACCGAACAGGACGAGGCCACGCCCCGGCCGAGCGGCGCGGCGGTCTCGCTGGACCAGACCACGAATTCGCCGGTCGCCGTGTCGATGGCCGTGCAGGCGTAACGCTCCGGCCAGGGCTGCTCCCCGGCGATCGGCCCGAAGCCGGCGATGAACACCTCTTCGCTGACCGTCTGGCCGTTCAGCGACAGCTGGCCCAGCTCCAGCATCAGCTCGGCGGGCATCTCGCCCTGCGGCGGCCGGCGCGCCATGACGCCCATCAGCGGCATCAGGTCGGGCGCCTGGCCCGGGCCCTTCGCCTGGGCCTCCTTCGCCCGCTCGGCGTTGGCGAACTCGGCGTGCAGCATGGCCCTGGGCGTGTGGCCGGTGGCCAGCAGCGCGCCGCAGACCGAGCCGGCCGAGGTGCCGAGGATCCAGTCGGCGTGGCTGACGTCGGCCCCGCTGTCCGCCAGGCCGGCGATCAGCCCGGTCTCCCAGGCGATGCCCACCGGCCCGCCGCCGCCCAGAACCAGAGCCCGTGTCGTCATGTCAGTGTCCCCTGAGACTCGGCGGCGAGCACCGCCGTCAGCCCCTCACGATAGGTCGGATAGGCCGGGCGCCAACCCAGTTCGGCCTTGGCCAGGGCGTTGGAGACCCGCTTGTTCTCGCCCCAGAAGCGCTGGGCGGCGGGCGACAGCCCGGCCTGGTCAAAGGGAACGAGCGCCGGCGCGGGCAGGCCCAGCAGCCGCGCGGCGTAGGCGTTGACCGCGTGCGAGGGCGCCGGCTCGTCGTCACAGAGGTTGTAGCTGGCTCCAGCGCGCGGCCGGGCGATCGAGGCTGCGAGGCCGGCGGCGATGTCGTCGACATGGATGCGGCTGAACATCTGGCCCGGCTTGACGATGCCGTGGGCCGTTCCGTCGCGGGCGCGATCCAGCGCCGAGCGGCCGGGACCATAGATGCCGGGCAGGCGGAAGGCGGTGACGGTCAGGCCCATGCCCCGGCCGACCTGACGCCAGTCGCGCTCGGCTGAGACCCGGCGCGCGCTCTCGACCGATCTGGCGTTCAGCGGCCCGGCCTCGAACACCCAGCGGCCCTCGCGGTCGCCATAGACGCCGGTGGTCGACAGATAGCCGATCCAGTCGGGAAACGCGTTGGCCTCGGCCAGCGCCGGGATCAGGGTGTTCAGCCCCGGACAGCCCGCCTCGGTCGGCGGGGCGGTGATCAGGATGGCCGTAGCCGTCTTCAGCGCGTCGACGAGGCCCGGACGGTCGTCGGTGGCCACAGGGGTCACGCCCTGCGCCCGCGCCTTGGCGGCGGTGGCCTCCGAGCGCACCACGGCTGTGACACGCCAGCCGTCTGCTCTCATCCGCCGGGCCAGCGCCTGGCCGGTGAAGCCGTAGCCGAAGATCAGGAGGTGGTTCATGGCTGCGGCGCGTCCGTGCGTCCTTCGAGACGCGGACCTGAGGGTCCGCTCCTCAGGATGACGCCCATATGTGATCCGCACCAATAGTCGTCATGGTGAGGAGCGAGCTTCAGGCGAGCGTCTCGAACCACGCAACGCCCCTTCAGCCGGCTACAGCAGCGCCATGATCGCCGCGCGGGCCGCGTCCTGCAGGTCCGGACGCTTCAGCGCGAAGGCCACGTTGGCCCGCAGCAGGCCGATCTTGTCGCCGCAGTCATAGGTCACGCCGTCGTATTCCAG
>CANJYY010000254.1 GCA_947479185.1 Caulobacteraceae bacterium | reverse complement strand
TTCCGGCCCCCGCGCCCGCGGGCGGAGAGGGCTACGGCCGGGAGCTGTTCGACGTGTTCCGGCGATCTGTCGGGGCCTCGGACGCCGGCGCCTCGTCGCTGTTCTAGGCGTTCAGAAACGCCCTGCGGCGAACCGTCGCGCGGCGGGCCCATGTCCTTATTGTGGCGGGGAAAGCCCCCGTATTGCTGCGCTGCAATTGTTGGACGGTGTTATGCGACTCCGGTTGACGCCCGGGCAGATCATACCGCATCATCGAAACATGTTGGCTGGCGGAGCATATGGTTCGCGTCCTGATATCGAACCAGACTGTCCGTGCAGCGCCAAGAGCCTTGAGGGGGCTGGTTGACGCTTCTGTCGCGCACCAGGATCGGGTCTGCCGAACGGGCGATATTCGCCCGTGGGAGCGCCTTACTCTCCAAACCTCTTCACATGAATTCCCCGGCGGCATTGTCCCCGGAGGCAAAGGCGCGTGCGTCTACACCATCCTCAGGAGGTCCGTAGCGCGAGCGATAACGCCGTAACCGTCATTCGAAACAAACAAGACGGGCCGGCATGGGAGAATACAGGGAGGGTAATATGCGAAAGATTGGCTACCTGGCCGGGGGCTCCGTCCTCGCCATGGCCTTGTCACTGGGAGCGGCTTCGTCCGCCTCGGCGCAGGCCGCACAACCGACTGAAGTTGAAGCCATTGTCGTCACCGGCTCGCTGATCGCGGGCACGCCTGAAGACGCGGCGCTGCCGGTGGATGTCATCGGCGCCGAGGAGCTGGCGAAACAGGGCTCGCCCACCACCGTTGAATTGCTGAAGGGCCTGTCGGTCTCGAACGGCGTTCTCGGCGACACCAACCAGTTCGACGCGCGCGCGCAAGGGTCGGAAGGCTCGGGCTCGGTCAACCTTCGCGGCCTCGGCCCGACGCGAACCCTGGTGCTGATGAACGGCCGTCGCCTGCCGATCAACCCGTTCGCCCTCGCCGGCGCCGGCGCGGTCGACACCAACATCATCCCCTCCGCCGCCATCGGCCGGGTTGAAGTGCTCAAGGACGGCGCCGCGGCCACCTATGGCTCCGACGCCATCGCCGGCGTGGTGAACTTCATCACCCGCACCAACTTCGAAGGTCTCGAGGTCAGCGCCAGCTACAAGTCGATCGACGGCTCGGACGGCGACTACACCGCCAGCATGACGTACGGCTGGCAGGGCGATCGTACGAACGTGCTGCTGAGCGCCGGCTGGCAACACCGGTCCGAACTCGGCATCAAGGATCGCGACTGGGCCAGCCTGCCCTACCTGACCAACCCCGAAGGCGGCTGGTCGGCCGCGGGCAATCCGTCGACGATCATCCCGCTCGCCCAGTCGAGCACGGCGTTCGTCGATGACCAGTGCACCCCGCTGGGCGGCTTCTCCGGCTTCAGCGGCGCGACCCCGGTCTGCTACTGGCAGTACAACCAGTACGACAACCTGGTCGAACTGGAGAACCGCTACCAGCTGTACGGCGAGTTCAACGCCGACCTGACCGCCACGACCAAGCTGCACGTCGAAGCCCTCTACGCCAGCACCGAGGTGCCGCAGTGGAAGACCTCGCCGTCCTACGCCCTGCTGGCCGCGCCGACGGCCACGGTTTCGCCCGTGCCCGGCCGCTACTACGTTCCGGGCACCAACCCCGGTCTGCAGGCCTATATCGCCGCGCATCCGGGCTTCATCCAGACCACGTCGCTGGCGACCGGGCTTCCGGGGGCTCCTCTGGCCTCGGCCGCGCTCGCGGGCGGCGTCCTGATGGTCGCCAACCGGCCCTACGCCATGGGCGGCAACCCGATGTTCGGCTACGGCGCCTCGGAAGGTGAGCGCAGCTTCAAGGCCTATCGCCTCGCGGCCGACCTGAAGGGTGAATGGGAAAACGGGATCAACTGGGACTTCTCGATCTCGTACGGTGAAGAGCGCGGCAACCGCACGGGCTACGACACGGTCGTCAACCGTTATGAGCTCGCCCTGCGCGGCCTCGGCGGCTCCAACTGCAACGGCATCGTGGCCGGCAACGCCGGCTCGACCTGCGAGTGGGCCAACCCGTTCTCGTCCTCGATCCCGGGCAACGCCATCACCGGCCAGGGCGGCGCCACCTTCAACCCGGCGCTGGCCAACAGTCCGGGGCTGACCAGCTGGTTCTTCCAGAAGCTTGAAACGACCCAGACCAGCGGGCTGTTCGTTGTCGAGGGCCTGCTCAGCGGCGACCTGGGCATTGAGCTTCCCGGCGGCGAGTCCAAATGGGCGTTCGGCATGCAGTATCGCCGCTCGACCTTCCTGGCGACCTACAACGACTTCTCCAACCGGGCGCGGAATCCGTGTCTCGACACGCCGATCAACGGCTCGACGGCCTGTTCTGCGCCACAGGGCCCCTTCTCCTTCCTCGGCGTCGGCAGCAACGCCGATCTGAAGCAGGAAGTGAAGTCGGCCTTCGCCGAAGTCGTCCTGCCGTTCACGGACAACTTCAACGCCACCATCGCCGCCCGCTATGAAAGCTACGATGGCGCGGTCGGATCGACCTTCGATCCGAAGCTGTCGGTGCGCTGGCAGGTTGTCGACATGTTCGCCCTGCGCGGCTCGATCGGCACGACCTTCCGCGCGCCGCCGCCGGTCTCGCTTAACGCCGACTTCGTCACCTCGCTGCAGTCGATCAACGGCACGTTCCGGGCCGTCGACATCTACGGCAACCCGAACCTCGAGCCCGAAACCGCCACGACCTACAGCGTCGGCGGCATCTTCGAGGTCGGCAACTTCAAGGCCACGGTCGACTACTGGAACTTCGACTTCCAGGATCCGATCACCACCGATCCGGTGGCTGGCATGGTCGGCAAGCTGTTCAGCAACGGTATCGGAGCCGGCGCCCAACTCAACTGCGCCGGGGCGGCTCCTATCTTCAGCCGCTTCACCTTCTCCAGCGGTTCGACGTGCGCGGCCTTCAACCTCCTGCCCAGTCCGGCCGCTACGGCCTCGGGCCAGATCCAGCGTCTGCGGACCGAAACGGTCAACGGCGCCGGGGTGAAGACCTCGGGCATCGACGTCATCGCCGACTATACCTTCGATGACTTCATGGGTGGCCGCCTGGGCATCGGCGGCACGGCGACCTACGTGATTGAGTACAAGACCGAAGCCACGGACGTCGCCGGCGTCACCGTCGCGCCGGCCTTCGACGCGGTGGGTCTGCTCAACTACCAGACCACCGCCTATCCGCTGCCGCAGTGGAAGGGCAGCCTCTACGGTGAATATACCAACGGGCCGCACAACCTCCGCATGACCGTTCGGTACATCGACGGCTACACCGACCAGCGGATCAGCATCTTCTGCACCGCCGTGGCCGCGCCCTGTACGTCCATTCCGTACAAGACGACGGCCGGGGTCGCGATTGGTCAGCCCAACGGCAAGACCATCGACGCCTTCGTCACGACCGACCTCACCTACCGGGTCTTCCTGCCGTGGGACACGACGTTCACCGCCTCGGTGGACAACCTGTTCGACAAGGATCCGCCCTTCGCCCGTCTGGACCTGAACTACGACCCGTTCACGGCCAGCGGCCTGGGCCGCACCTGGAAGGTCAGCGTCACCAAGAAATTCTAATCCTTCCCGAAGACGGGATTCACCTTCAGGGGCGGCTTCGGCCGCCCCTTTTTTTGTGCGAGAGACAGGGTGGCCTGCCGCGGTCCGGGCTAGCGGGTGAAGACGCCCAGCAAAAGCGGGCGCGCGAACAGCGTCGCGGCTTCCTCGCGGTGCAGGCCGGGGACCCACTGGTTGAGCGAGGCGGCCGCGTTGATCGTCGAGCTCAGCATATGGGCCGCGACCAGCGGATCCACCGCCCGGATCGACCCTTCGGCGATGCCGTCCGAGATCATGCCGGCGAACCGGTCGGACACGCGGTTGTAGCGCTCGACGGTTTCGAACCTCAGGTCTTCGGGCAGCGCCGTCATCGCCGAGGCGCGCAGCAGCGGGCCATTGTCGGACAACTGATATTCGACCAGGGCCGCGGCCGCGGCGGCCAGCCGTGTCCACTGGTCGGCCTTCAGGTCGCGGGCCGCGATCTGGATGCCCCGCATGACGCCGAACGTCCGTTCGAAGCAGGCGGCGACCAGATCATCCTTGGCCTCGTTGTGGTGATAGAAGCTGCCCTTGGTGACATTCAGTTCCGCCGAGATGTCCTCGACCGAGGCCCCGCGGTAGCCCTTGCGGTTGATCAGCCGGGTCGCGGCGATCAGGAAGGTCTCGTGGCTGACGTCCGGCCCGGGCGACTCGGCCCGCGTCGGCTCGGGCAGGGCGGGCGGCGCCCAGGCGCGGGCTCCCACCGCCAGACCGCCGGACAGGATGTCGAACATCCGGTCCCGCAGCCGGGGATAGTCCTCGATGTCGTAGCGGGGCAGCCAGGTGACCGTCCAGAATGCCTGCTCGAGCAGCAGGTGCGTGCGCGCCGTGGCCTCGCGGCGATCGAGGCCGGAGAACTCTGGATCGTCGAACACCCCCCGCACATTGCGGAACAGGTCGTTGAAAGCATCCGACACCTGGGTCCGCAGCGGCTCCTTCAAGGCTCGCATCTCGCTGAAGGCGACGATCGGCGGCGCTTCGCGGGAGCGGATCCGGCGCGCCAGGTCGAAGAACAGTTCGAGGAACCGGGCCAGCCGCGCCCGGGCGCCAGGCGCGGAGGCCGCCTCAACCGCCAGGCCGTTGAAGATGTCGATCCCGCGCAGGAAGCAGGCGGCGGCCAGGTCTTCCTTGCGTCGGTAATAGTAGGTCACCGAGGTGGTGATCAGTCC
>CANJYY010000253.1 GCA_947479185.1 Caulobacteraceae bacterium | reverse complement strand
TCCCGCGGGGGCCGAGCGTCTCAGCGGCGCTGTGGTTCCGGCCCTGACCAATCTGCACAGCCATGCCTTCCAGCGCGCCATGGCCGGTCTGGCCGAGCGGGCCCGTGCCGGGGTCGAGGACTTCTGGGCCTGGCGCGAGGCGATGTACCGCTTCCTCGACCGGCTGACGCCCGAGCAGATGGAGGCCATCGCCACCATGCTCTACGCCGAGCTGGCCGAGGGCGGCTATGCTGGCGTGGTCGAGTTCCACTATCTGCACAACGACCCGGGCGGCCGGCCCTACGCCGACCCGGCCGAGACGGCGCATGCGCACCGCCGCGCCGCCGCGACGGCCGGCTTCGGCCTGACCCTGGCGCCCGTCCTCTACAGCCACAGCGACTTTGGCGGGGCGCCGCCGAAGCACGGTCAGCGACGGTTCATCCGGTCCACGGACGACTTCCTGCGGCTGCTGGAGGCCAGTGGGGCCGAGGCGATGGCGTTTCACAGCCTGCGGGCCGTGACGCCCGAGCAGATCGCGCAGGTGCTGGCCGCCGCCGATCCCGCCCTGCCCATCCATATCCACGCCGCCGAACAGACCGGCGAGGTCGCGGCCAGCGTAGCGTGGTCCGGCGCCCGGCCGGTCGAATGGCTGCTGGCCAATGCGCCGGTCAGCGACCGCTGGACCCTGGTGCACGCCACCCACATGACCGACGCCGAAGCGGCGGGCCTGGCCCGCAGCGGCGCGACGGTGGCGCTCTGTCCGTCGACGGAAGGCAACCTCGGCGACGGCGTCTTCAACGCCGACGCCTTCCTCGGCGCCGGCGGTACGTTCGGTATCGGCTCGGACAGCCATGTGACGACCAGCGCGCCCGAGGAGCTGCGCTGGTTCGAGTACGGTCGCCGGCTGCAGGCGCGCAAACGGACGATGAGCGGCGGGAGCGGCGAGCATGTCGGCGCGGGCCTGTGGCTGTCCGCCGCCCGGGCCGGGACGCGGCCGACCGGTCGGCGGACCGGCGAGATCGCCGTCGGTGCGCGCTGTGACCTGGTCGTGCTGGATACGGACCATCCGACCCTGACGGGCCGGGCCGGCGACCTGATGCTAGATAGTCTCGTCTTTTCCGGGTCGGGCGCGATCCGCGAGGTCTGGTCGGCCGGACGGCGCATCGTCGACGGCGGGCGCCACATCCATCGCGACGCCATCGCCGCCGCCTACCGCAAGACCATCGCCGAGCTCACCGCATGACCGCCGCCCGCGCCGCCCGCTACCAGACCGTCAAACGCCATGTGCTGGGCGCGATCCGCACCGGCCGCTGGCGGGTCGGCGACCGCATCGCCTCCGAACACGATCTGGTCCGCGAACTGGGGGTGGCGCGGATGACCGTGCGCCGGGCGCTGGACGAGCTGACCCGCGAAGGGCTGATCGTCCGCCGCGCCGGAGTCGGGGCCTTCGTCGCCGGCGAGCCGCTGGCCGAGAGCCATCCGCTGGAGATCCGCGACATCGCCGCCGAGGTCGCCTCGCGGGGTCATGTCTGGCGCGCGGAGGTCGTGGCGCTCGAGCCCGTGACGGCCGACGCGGACCTGGCCCTGCGTTTCGACATCGCCGTCGGCGCCCCGCTGTTCCGCTCCGAGATCATCCACTGGGAGGGCGACACGCCGATCCAGCTGGAGCAGCGCTGGGTCGCCCCGGCCATCGCCCCCGACTATCTGGCGCAGGACTTCACCGCCGGCACGCCCGCCGCCCACCTGCTGGCCACGGCCCCGATCGCCGCCGGCGAACAGATCGTCCGCGCCGAGGCCGCCGACGCCCGCACCGCGGGCCTGCTGCGCATCGCCCTTGACGCGCCGGTGCTGACCGTCGCCCGCCGCACCTGGAGCCGGGGGCAGGTCGCCTCCGCCGCCCGCCTGATCCACCCCGGCCACGCCTTCCAGCTGGCCGGTCGCTTCGGAGACCTGCCATGACGCCCAGCAACAGCCGCATCGTCCGCGCCCCGCGCGGGACGGAGATAAGTTGCAAGTCCTGGCTGACGGAGGCTGCGCTCCGCATGCTGATGAACAACCTCGACCCGGACGTCGCCGAGCGGCCGGAGGACCTCGTCGTCTACGGCGGCATCGGCAAGGCGGCGCGGGACTGGGCCAGTTTCGACGCCATCGTCGCCACCCTGCGGCGGCTGAACGACGACGAGACCCTGCTGGTCCAGTCGGGCAAGCCGGTCGGAGTGTTCCGCACCCACGCCGACGCCCCGCGCGTGCTGATCGCCAACTCCAACCTGGTGCCCAAGTGGGCGACCTGGGAGCATTTCCACGAGCTCGATCGCAAGGGGCTGATGATGTACGGCCAGATGACGGCCGGCTCATGGATCTACATCGGCAGCCAGGGCATCGTTCAGGGCACCTACGAGACCTTCGTCGAGGTCGGCCGTCAGCATTTCGGCGGCGACCTGACCGGCAAATGGATCCTGACCGGGGGCCTGGGCGGCATGGGCGGGGCCCAGCCGCTGGCGGCGACCATGGCCGGGGCCTCGATGCTGGCCGTCGAGTGCCAGCGCCGCTGCATCGAGCGGCGGCTGGAAACCCGCTATCTCGACGAGGCCACCGAGGATCTCGACGACGCCCTGGCGCGCATCGAGCGGGCGACGAAGGAAGGCCGGGCCCTGTCCGTCGGCCTGCTGGGCAATGCGGCGGACGTCTTCCCGGAACTGGTCCGGCGCGGCGTGCGGCCCGACGTCGTCACCGACCAGACCAGCGCCCACGACACGATCAACGGCTATCTGCCGAAGGGCTGGAGCGTCGAGCGCTGGGAACAGGCGCGGGCCAGTGATCCGGCCTCGGTCGACCGCGCCGCCCGCGCGTCGATCGTGCCGCATGTGCAGGCCATGCTCGACTTCCACGCCATGGGCGTGCCGACGCTCGACTACGGCAACAACATCCGTCAGGTGGCGAAGGACGAGGGGCTGGAGCACGCCTTCGACTTCCCGGGCTTCGTGCCGGCCTACATCCGCCCGCTGTTCTGCCGCGGCGTGGGCCCGTTCCGCTGGGCGGCCCTGTCGGGCGATCCGGAGGACATCTACAAGACCGACGCGGCGATGAAGCGTCTGTTCCCGGACAATGTGCATCTGCACCGCTGGCTCGACATGGCGAAGGCGCGGATCGCCTTCCAGGGCCTGCCCGCGCGGATCTGCTGGATCGGGCTGGGCGACCGGCACCGGGCCGGGCTGATGTTCAACGAGATGGTCGCCAGCGGCGAGCTGAAGGCCCCGATCGTCATCGGCCGCGACCACCTCGACAGCGGCTCGGTGGCCAGCCCCAACCGCGAGACCGAGGCCATGCAGGACGGTAGCGACGCCGTCAGCGACTGGCCGCTGCTCAACGCCCTGCTCAACACGGCGGGCGGCGCGACCTGGGTGTCGCTGCACCACGGCGGCGGCGTCGGCATGGGCTACAGCCAGCACGCGGGGGTGGTCATCGTCGCGGACGGCACGCCGGCAGCGGCGAAGCGGCTGGAGCGGGTGCTGTGGAATGATCCGGGCACGGGCGTGATGCGCCACGCCGACGCCGGCTACGACATCGCCATCGACTGCGCCCGGGAACAGGGCCTCGACCTGCCGAGCCTGGAGGCCGCGCGATGACCCCTCCCCCCATCGGCGGCCCGGTGATCCTTCCCGAGGTGATCGAACAGACCCTCCTCGGCCCCATGACGTTCGTGCTCTCGGAGGAGGCCCAGGCCGCCGTCGCCGCCTCGGCCGCGACTATTGAAGACATCCTCAGGACCGGGAAGACCGTCTACGGCGTGAACACGGGCTTCGGCCTTCTGGCCAAGCAGACCATCCGCCCGGACCAGCTGGTCGAGCTGCAGCGCAACCTGATCCTGTCGCACTGCTGCGGCGTCGGTGATCCGTTGCCGGACGACGTCGTGCGGCTGATCCTGCTACTCAAGGCCGCCGGCCTGTCGCGGGGCCTGTCCGGCGTGCGGCCCGAACTGATCGCCATGCTGCTGCGCCTGCTGGAGACCAACATCCTGCCGGTGATCCCGGCGAAGGGCTCCGTCGGCGCCTCGGGCGATCTCGCCCCGCTGGCCCATCTCGCCTCGACCCTGATCGGGGTCGGTGAGCTGAAGATCGACGGCAAGGTGGTGCCCGCGATCGAGGGGCTCAAGGCGGCCGGGCTCGCGCCGATCGAGCTGCGCGCCAAGGAGGGCCTGGCGCTGATCAACGGCACCCAGGTCTCGACCGCCCTGGCGCTGAAGGGGCTCATCCTTACACGGCGCATCTTCGAGGCGGCGCTGGTCGCGGGCGCGCTCAGCACCGACGCCATGCTCGGCAGCGACGCGCCGTTCGACGCGCGCATCCACGCGGCGCGCGGCCAGCCCGGCCAGATCGAGGTCGCCCGTCGCCTGCGCACCCTGCTCGACGGCAGCGCCATCCGTCACAGCCACGACAGCTGCGACCGGGTCCAGGACCCCTACAGCCTGCGTTGCCAGCCGCAGGTGATGGGCGCCGCGCTCGACCTGATCGACAACGCCCGGCGCACCCTGCTGATCGAGGCCGCCGCCGTGACGGACAATCCGCTGGTGTTCGCCGAGACCGGCGAGGCGCTGTCAGGCGGCAATTTCCACGCCGAGCCCGTGGCCTTCGCGGCCGACACCCTGGCGCTGGCCATCGCCGAGATCGGAGCGCTCAGCGAGCGACGCACGGCCCTGATGGTCGACCCGAACATGAGCAGCCTGCCGGCCTTCCTCGTCGCCGAGCCGGGGATCAACTCGGGCTTCATGATCGCCCAGGTCACGGCGGCGGCGCTGGCGTCGGAGAACAAGGGCCTC
>CANJYY010000252.1 GCA_947479185.1 Caulobacteraceae bacterium | reverse complement strand
GATGTGGGTGCAGCTGTTGTTCAGCAGTTCGCGGTCGTGGCTGATGATCAGGGCGGTGTTGGGATACTTCTTCAGCCGGGCCTCGAGCCACAGGGCGCCTTCGAGGTCGAGGTAGTTGGTCGGCTCGTCCAGCAGCAGCAGGTCGGGCTCGCTGAACAGCGCCGCCGCCAGCGCCACGCGCATGCGCCAGCCGCCGGAGAACTCCGACATCGGCCGCTGCAGGTCCTCGACGCTGAAGCCGAGGCCGGCGAGGATTTCGGCCGCGCGCGAGGGCGCCGCGTCGGCGTCGATCTCGATCAGCCGGGTCCAGATGTCGCCCATGTCCTCCGGATCGGCCGTCTCCAGCCGCGTCAGCAGGTCGTGCCGCTCGTCATCGGCTTCCAGGATGGTGTCGATCAGCGACACCGGCGTCGCGGGATGCTCCTGCGCCACCTGGCCGATGCGGGTGTTCTTCGGCAGGCTGATCTCGTCGCCGCCGGCCTGCAGCTCGCCCATGATCAGCTTGAACAGGGTCGATTTGCCCACGCCGTTGCGGCCGACGAGGCCGACCTTGGAGCCGGGCGGAAGGGAAACGCCCGCCTTGTCGAAAAAGCGCCGCCCCCAGGCGTTGAAGGTGAGGTCGTTGATCTGAAGCATGGCGGGGGGACAAACGCGCTTTTCGAGAAGTGTTGGCGGATCGGGGGCCCGCCGCTATAAGCCCGCGACCTCCCAAACACCACCTCATGTGTAAGGCTCCGAACTAGCCATGACTGAACGTACTTTCTCGATCATCAAGCCCGACGCCACGCGCCGGAACCTCACGGGCGCCGTCAACGCCGTCATCGAAGGCGCGGGTCTGCGCATCGTGGCGCAAAAGCGCATCAAGCTGACGGACGCCCAGGCCAAGAAATTCTATGAAGTCCACGCCGCCCGCCCGTTCTACGGCGAACTGGTCGGCCAGATGACCGCCGAGCCGGTCGTCGTCCAGGTTCTGGAAGGCGACAACGCCGTGGCCCGCTATCGCGAAGTCATGGGCGCCACCAACCCGGAACAGGCCGCCGAAGGCACGATCCGCAAGCTGTTCGCCCTGTCGATCGGCGAGAACTCGGTGCACGGCTCCGACAGCCTCGAGAACGCGGGCATCGAAATCGCCCAGTTCTTCACGGACGCCGACATCGTCGGCTAGGACCGTCAGGTCTTTTTGCATGACACGGCGCGGCCGGAACGGTGACGATCCGGCCGTTGTCGTTTCCGGAGCCCCCGCATGAAGGACTATCGCCGTCGGGACATCGCCCTGGCCGCCGCCCTGTCGGGCGTCGCCGGCTATGTCGACGCGATCGGGTTTCTCAAGCTCGGCGGCTTCTTTGTCTCGTTCATGAGCGGCAACTCGACCCGGCTGGGCGTCGGGCTGGCGACGGGCCACCTTCAGGCGGCGGTGACCGTTCTGTCGATTGTCGCCCTGTTCGTCACCGGCGTGGTGATGGGCGCGCTGCTGGCCCGGCGGGTCGGGGAGGGGCGGCGCTCGGCGATGCTGGCGCTCGAAGCCGGCCTGCTGACCGCCAGCGCCGGCCTGTTCATGGCCGGGTTCGATACCGCCGGCGTCGCCGCCGTGGTGCTGGCCATGGGTTCGGAAAACGCGGTGTTCCAGCGCAACGGCGATGTCGGCGTCGGCCTCACCTACATGACGGGCACCCTGGTCAAGGCCGGCCAGCGCATCGCTGCCGCCCTGACCGGCGGCGACCGCTGGGCCTGGGGCCCGTACCTGCTGCTGTGGGCCGGCCTGACGACCGGCGGGGCGATCGGCGCGGCGGCTTACACGCACATCGGCACGCTGGCCCTGTGGGGCGCGGCGGCCCTGGTCGCGGGGCTGGCGATCTGGCGGCTGGTCGAGGAACGCGAACCGGCCTGAGCCGTCGCTTAATCAAGCCTTCAACCCCGGCGACCTAGAGACAGCCCGGGGCGGGGGTCGCGATGAACATTCCTATGACGTTGGCCGGGCGGGCGCTGCCCGGTCTGGTTCTGGCGGCGCTGCTGGCCGGTTGCTCGGGCGGCGGCGCGCCGTCGGCCCCGGCTTTCGGTGACGGCGTGGCCGTGGCGAAGCTCGATCCGGTGATCGATGCCTGGATCGCCGGCGACGCGGCGGGTCTGACGGCGGCGCTGCAGACGGTCAGGGCCTACAGCCTGGCGGCCCGGTCCGCGCCGGACTGGGAGACGGCCTGCACCGAATCGGCCATGGCCGCCCGGACGGCCAATCTGACCGCCATCCTGGCCGAGGGCCTCAACGAGCCGACCGTGCTGGCCATGCCGGAGATGGCGCGGATGGATTTTCTGGATGTACTCGGCCAGGGCAAGGCCTGGGGGCGAGCCTGGGAGCGAAATGACCTCGGGATGCCGCTCGAGCCGGACTGCGCGGCCGTGGACCGCAAGGCCCAGAAGCACGTGGCCGCCGAATGGCGGCTGCTGCTCGCCGAGATGCCGCGCCGGCGGAACATCTGGTACACCGAACTCCAGGCGAAGTACGGGAACGAGTATAGCGCGCGGCTGGTGCTGGCGGCTGGTCTGCTGCGTCGGAACGGTTTCCCGAGCACCGTCTACGGCGACGACTGACCCACAAGGTCCGGATAGCTTTCGCGGGCTTCGTCGTCGGTGATCGCCTGGGTTCCGCGCGGGGTTTCTTCCCACCAAGTCTCGCAGGCGTCGCAGCGGTAGAGCACCGCGCCGCCGGCGTTGGCGCCGAGGCGGTGGGGCAGGCGGCCGTCGACCAGCCACTGGCGGCGACAGACCTCGCAGCCCTGCGGACCGCGGGCCATCAGGCGCCGCGCCGGACGAGGTCGGCCAGGGCCGCCGGGTACAGCTGGTGCTCCTGGGCCTTCACCCGGGCGGCCAGGGTTTCGGCCGTGTCGCCGGGCAGCACCGGAACCCGCGCCTGGCCGAGGATCGGGCCTTCATCGACGCCCGTCGTCACCAGATGCACGGTGCAGCCGGCCTCGGCGTCGCCGGCGTCGAGCGCGCGCTGATGGGTGTGCAGGCCGGGATACTTCGGCAGCAGGGACGGATGGATGTTGAGCATCCGCCCGGCCCAGCCCTCAACGAGCCAGGGCGTCAGGATACGCATGTAGCCGGCGAGGGCGACGTAGTCGGCGCGGGCGTCCCGCAGGGCCGCGTCGACCAGACGTTCGTGGGCCTCGCGGTCCTTGCCGTGCGGCCGGTGGTCGATGGCCAGGGTCGGCACGCCCAGCGCGGCGGCCTTGGCGAGGCCCCCGGCGTCGGGGGTGTTCGACAGGACCAGCACGACCTCATAGGGGCAGTCGGCGGCGCGCGAGGCCTCGACCAGCGCGACCATGTTCGACCCGTCGCCGGAGATCAGGATGGCGACGGGGGTCCTGGAGGGGCGCGGGTCAGTCATTGCGTGGCTCGAGACGCTCGGCTGATGCCTCGCTCCTCACCATGACGAACATCCTTGGAGCCCCGCCCTCTGCGTCATCCTGAGGAGCGCGCTTCAGGCGAGCGTCTCGAAGGACGCACATCGCCACAGCCACAGCCCCTACGCCTTGGCCAGCTCGCCGCAGACGAAGGCGTCCTCGCCGGCGTCGAGCAGGTCGGCCAGCACGCCTGCGGCCTCGTCGCGGGCGACGATCAGCAGGAAGCCGACGCCGCAGTTGAAGGTGCGGCGCATCTCGTGCTCGGCGATGCCGCCCGTCGCCTGCAGCCACTGGAAGGTCGGGCTGAGGCTCCAGGCGTTCCAGTCGAAGCGCGGGACAAGGCCGTCGGCAATGGCCCGGGGCGGGTTCTCGATCAGGCCGCCGCCGGTGATGTGGGCCACGCCCTTGATCCGGCCGGCCTTGATCAGTGGCAGCGTCGACTTCACGTAGATCCGCGTCGGCGTCATCAGGCTTTCGGCCAGGGTGCCTTCGCCGAAGGGCGAGGGCGCGTCCCAGGCCAGGCCCGAGCGCTCGACGACCTTGCGGACCATCGAATAGCCGTTGGAGTGCGGACCGCTGGAGGCCAGGCCGATCAGCACGTCGCCGGGGCGCTGGTCGTCGAGCCGGGGCAGCACGCCGTCGCGGTTGACCGCGCCGACGGTGAAGCCGGCCAGATCATACTCGCCGTCGCCGTACATGCCGGGCATCTCGGCCGTCTCGCCGCCGACAAGAGCGCAGCCGGCCAGCTTGCAGCCCTCGGCGATGCCGGCGACCACGCGGGTGGCCGTGGCCACGTCCAGCTTGCCGGTGGCGAAGTAGTCGAGGAACAGCAGCGGCTCGGCGCCCTGGGCCAGGAGGTCGTTGACGCACATGGCCACCAGGTCGATGCCGACCGTGTCGTGCAGGCCCGTCTCGATGGCGATCTTCAGCTTGGTGCCGACGCCGTCGGTGGTCGAAACCAGCAGCGGATCGACGTAGCCGGCGGCCTTGAGGTCGAACAGGGCGCCGAATCCGCCGAGTCCGCCCTGCATGCCGGGACGGACGGTGGCTTTCGCCAGAGGCTTGATGGCCTCGACGAGCGCGTTGCCGGCGTCGATGTCGACGCCCGCCTGGGCATAGGTAAGGCCGTTGGGCCGATCGGTCATGGGGTGCTCGGGGAGGCTTCGCGGCAACGATTGAGAACGAAAATAAGGCGCAACAACCTGATCTCTTGCAGACTCGGCCGAAGGCGGCGCTATAGCTACCCGATGCAGCCCATTACGACCACCGCCCAGCTGGCGGATTTCTGCAAGTCTCTCCAAGGACAGCCGTTCATCGCCGTGGACACCGAGTTCATGCGCGAAACGACCTACTGGCCCAAGCTGTGCCTGATCCAGGTGGCGGCGCCCAACGGCG
>CANJYY010000251.1 GCA_947479185.1 Caulobacteraceae bacterium | reverse complement strand
TCGAGCGCGGCCTGACCCGCCGGCTCACCCTGCAGGGCCAGGCCGGCTGGACCCGCGGCGAGGACGGCTTCGCCGACTATGCGGGCCGGGGGGCACTGGAACTGGGCCTGCGTTACAATCTCGTCCGGTCAGGCCGATCGGCGGTCAGCGTCTATGTCGGCGTGGCGCTGGCGGGGGAGGGGCGCAACGCGGGCTACGCCCCGCCCGGCGCGGGCGGAACCGACATCGAGGCGAGGCTGCTCGCCGGCCGCTCGCTCGCCTTCGCCGGCCAAGCGGCGTTTGTCGATCTGCAGCTGGCGCGGCTCGACCGCACCGGTCTGCCCGACGAGACCCGGCTGGACCTCACGCTGGGCGTGGAGCCGACCGATCGCTGGCTGATCCTGGTGCAGACCTACGCCGGCCGGGCCGGTGACGGGCCGGGCGATCCCCGCTGGCTGAAGCTCGAGCTCTCGGCCGCCCGCAGGGTCGGCGAGTGGCGTCTGCAGGCGGGCTGGAGGCAGACCCTGACCGGGCGCTCGACCCCTGTTGAGAGCGGACCGGTGTTCGCCGTCTGGCGGTCGTTCTGATTTGTTGCGGCGCTGAAACAGAGCGTCACGCAAGCGTCACCTCATTACAGTTTACGCGCGGGGCAATGCCCCTGTATGTGCGTTCACATGTCGCTGGCGCTGTCGGCGCCCGGAGTTGTTCGTGATCCGCCGCCATTTCTTTCTGTTCGCCGCCGCGACGCTGCTGGTGCTGATGCTTGTCGGCGGCGGGATCAAGCTGGCCACGGCCGAGCCGAAGGGCAAGGGCGGTCCCGGCGGCGCGGGGCGCGCCGCGGCCGTGTCGCAGGCGGTGGTCGCCGGGCGCCCTTTCGCCGACAGCATCGAGGCCCTCGGGGTGGCCAAGGGCCGTGAGTCGGTCACCATCACCTCCAGCACCAGCGAACTGGTCACCGCCGTCCGGTTCCACGACGGCCAGAAGGTCGCGCGCGGCCAGATCCTCGTCGAGCTGAAGGCGGGCGAGGAAGACGCCGGCCTGATCGAGGCCCAGGCGCGCCTGGCGCAGGCCGAGCGTGACTACGCCCGCTGGAAGACCCTCGCCGACCAGGGCGTCGCGCCGCGCGCGACCGCCGAACAGTACCGCTCAGCGCTGGAGACCGCCCGCGCCGGCGTCGAGGCGGCCCGCGCCCGCAAGCTGGACCGGGTCATCCGCGCGCCGTTTTCCGGCGTCGTGGGTCTGACCGACGTGGCGCCCGGCGCGCTGATCAGCCCGGGGGCGCCGATCGTCACGCTTGATGACCTGACCATGGTCCGCGTCGATTTCAAGGTGCCCGACCGCTACGTGCCGGTGCTGGCCGAGGGCGCGCCGATCATCGCCCGGGCCGACGCCTGGCCGACAGAATCCTTCAGCGGCCGCATCGCCCGGCTGGACAGCCGCATCGATGCGACCACCCGCGCCATCACCGCCCGCGCCGAGTTCGCCAACCCCGGCGGGCGGATCAAGCCCGGCATGCTGATGCGCGTCTCGATCGCCCACGGCGCCCGTCAGGGCTTGGCTGTGCCCGAGGCGGCCGTGCAGTTCGAGGGCGACCAGGCCTTTGTGTTCGTCATTACCCCGCGCGGCGAGGGCTTCTCGGCCCGCAAGCAGGCGGTCCAGACCGGCGCGACCGAAGGCGGCTTCGTCGAGATCACCGGCGGCCTGCGGGCCGGCGAGAAGGTCGTCGCCGACGGTCTCAACCGCATCCAGGACGGCCAGCCGGTCAAGGTCGGCGGCGGCAGGCGCCCAGGCGGCGCCGCGCCGGCCCGGAAGGCCGGCTGATGCTCTCGGACCTGTCGGTCAAGCGGCCGGTCTTCGCGGCGGTCGCGGCCATCATCCTCTGCGTTATCGGCCTCGCCGCCTTCCTCAGCCTGCCGATCCGCGAGCTGCCCAGCGTCGATCCCCCCGTGGTGTCGATCTCGACCACCTATCGCGGCGCCTCGGCGGAGATCATCGAGGAACGCATCACCCAGGTGCTCGAGCGCCAGGTCAGCGGCATCCAGGGCATTGACCGGGTCTCGTCGTCGAGCCGTGACGGCCGCAGCCAGATCAACATCACCTTCAAGCTGGACACCGACCTCGAGACGGCGGCCAACGACGTGCGCGACGCGGCCAGCCGCGTGGTCAGCCAGTTGCCCGACCAGGCAGACCCGCCGCAGATCGCCAAGGCCAACGCCGACTCCTCGCCGATCCTGATCCTCAACATGACCTCGACGACGCTGGATCCGCTCCAGCTCGCCGACTACGCCGACCGCTTCCTCGTCGAGCGGCTGTCGACCATCCCGGGGGTGGCGACGGTCAATCTGCTCGGGCCGACCTACGCCCTGCGGGTGTGGCTGGACGCCGACCAGATGGCCGCGCGCGGCATCACCGTCGATGACGTCGAAACGGCGCTCAACAGCCAGAATGTCGAGCTGCCGGCCGGGGCGCTGGAAAGCACGGCCCGTGACTTCACCATCCGGGTCAATCGCGGCTATTCGCAACCCGAGGATTTCGCGACCCTGCCGGTCAAGGCCGGGGGCCAGGCCGCGGCCAGCAACGCCTACGTCTCCCGACTGGGGGACATCGCCCGGATCGAGGAGGGACCGGCCGAGGCGCGCCGCGTGTTCCGCGGCAATGGCATCGACCAGATCGGCCTGTCCCTGACCCGCCAGTCCCAGGCCAATGATCTGGCGATCGCCAAATCGGCCCGGGCCGAGGTCGAGGCGATCAACGCGACCCTGCCCGAGGGCACGAAGATCGTCGTCGCCGTGGACTCCTCGCAGTTCACCGCCGAGGCGATCAGGGAAGTCTGGATCACCATGGGCGTCTCGATCGCCCTGGTGGCGCTGGTCAACCTGCTGTTCCTCGGCAGCTGGCGAGCCGCCATCATTCCCTCGATCGTGGCGCCGATCTGCCTGCTGTCGACCTTCATCGTGCTGGCCCCGCTGGGCTTTTCCCTCAATCTGCTGACCCTGCTGGCGCTGGTGCTGTCGGTCGGGCTGGTGGTCGACGACGCCATCGTCGTGGTCGAGAACATCCAGCGCCGCGTCGATGATGGCGAGCCGGCCACCGTGGCCGCGACGCGCGGCGCGCGGCAGGTGTTCTTCGCGGTCATCGCCACCACCATCGTGCTGATCTCGGTGTTCGGACCGCTGATGTTCCTGCCCGGCTATATCGGCCGGCTGTTCGTCGAGCTGGCCGTGGCGATCGCCTCGGCCGTGGCCTTCTCGGCCTTCCTGGCCCTGTCGCTGTCGCCGATGCTGGCGTCCAAGCTGCTGCGGCCTGCGTCGGGCCATGGCTGGCTGGCGCGCCGCGTCGACACGGCCGTCGACCGGGTCAAGGAGTCCTACCGCCATTCGCTGGAAATGCTGCTCTCGACGCGCCTCGCCGGCGTCGGGGCCCTGGGTCTGGTGCTCACGCTCGCCGCCGTCGCCGGCGCGCTGTTCGTGATGCTGCCGCAGGAACTGGTGCCGGCGGAGGATCGCGGCCGCGTCGACATCAGCATCTCCGGCCCCGAGGGCGCCGGCTTCGACTACACCCGCGCCGCCGCCGACAAGGTCGAGGCGCAGATGAAGCGCTACGCCGAACAGGGCGAGGTGGCCCGCTACATCGTCAGCATTCCCCGCTTCGGCGCGACGCAGTTCAACACCGGCAACGGCGTGATCGTGATGAAGGAATGGGGCGAGCGCACCAAGACCTCCGACCAGGTCGCGGACGAGCTCAACAAGTCCCTCAGCAGCCTGACCAGTGTGCGGGCCGTGGCCAGCGTGCGCGGCGCCTTCCAGCGCGGCGGCGGGCAGGGCGGCGGCGCCAACGTCGACCTGGTCGGCCTCGGCAACGACTACGGCGAGATCGCCCGCTGGCTGGAGCCGATCCGTGACGCGATGCAGGCCAACCCGGGCTTTTCCAGGCCGCGGCTCGACTACGAACCCACCGCGCCGCGCCTGTCGGTCGAGATCGACCGCGAGAAGGCCGCCTCGCTGGGGGTGACGCCGCAGGTCATCGGCCGGGCGCTGGAGACCATGTTCGGCTCGCGCCGGGTCACGACCTTCATCAAGGGCGGCCAGGAATACGACGTCATCGTCCAGACCGACCTCGACAAGCGCCGCACCCTGGGTGACCTGAACACCCTCTATGTGCGGTCGGGATCCGGGGCCCTGGTGCCGCTGTCGGCCGTGGTCACCACCCGGCTGCGCGGCGACACGCCGGATCGTCAGCGTACGGACCGTCAGCGTTCGGTGAAGCTGACCACCCAGCTTTCGCCCGGCTACACGGTCGCCGACGCCGTCGACTTCCTCAAGGCCGAGGCGGCGAAGAACCCGGCGCCCGGCGTGACCTATACCTGGGATGGCCAGGCCAAGGACTTCCTCGAGGCCTCCGGCGCGGTCGGCCTGGCTTTCGGCATGGCGCTGCTGCTGGTGTTCCTGGTGCTGGCGGCCCAGTTCGAGAGCTGGATCCATCCGGCTGTCATCATGCTGACCGTGCCCCTGGCGGCGCTGGGCGGGCTGTTCGGCCTGCTGCTGACCGGGCAGACGATCAACACCTACAGCCAGATCGGCCTGATCATCCTCATCGGGGTGGCGGCCAAGAACGGCATCCTGATCGTCGAGTTCGCCAACCAGCTGCGCGACGCCGGCCGCTCGATCCATGACGCGGTCATCGAGGCGGCCGTGCTGCGCCTGCGGCCGATCGTGATGACCTCGATCACCGCCGCCTTCGGGGCCCTGCCGCTGATGCTGTGGTCCGGCGCCGGCGCGGCCAGCCGCCAGACCATCGGCGCGACCATCTTCTTCGGGGCGATCTTC
>CANJYY010000250.1 GCA_947479185.1 Caulobacteraceae bacterium | reverse complement strand
CGCTTGGATCGGCGCAGATGCCGGGTCGCTCCCCCAGGGGGGAGCTGTCGGCGCGAAGCGACGACTGAGGGGGGCGTTCGGGCGACAGCATCGCCCCCCTCAGTCTCGGCTGCGCCGAGCCACCTCCCCCGGGGGGGAGGGACTCCAGTTGCGACCGGAAATGCCACTTTGGCCTAGCCGGACTGCCGATCGCGGCGCCATATGGCGCCATGAGCGAGCCCCTGTTTCCGACCGCCCCCGACACCGCCGCGCTGGAGCGCGGGCCGGTGCTGGCCCCCCGTTTCGACGCCGCCGGCCTGGTCGCCGCCGTGGCGCAGCACGCCGACACCGGCGAGGTGCTGATGCTGGCGTGGATGAATGCGGAAGCGCTCAAGCTGACCCTCGACACCGGACAGGCGCACTACTTCAGCCGTTCAAGGAACGCCCTGTGGAAGAAGGGCGAGACCAGCGGCCAGCTGCAGGACGTCGTCGAACTGCGCGTCGACTGCGACCAGGACGCGGTGCTGATCAAAGTCCGTCCGCGCGGAGACGGCGGCGCCTGCCACGTGGGCTTCCGGTCCTGTTTCTATCGCGTGGCCGTGCAGGGCGGGGCGCTGGAGGAGCGGGGGTAGCGCGCCCTCATCCATCTCCATCCGTCATCGTCGGGCTGGTCCCGACGACCCAAGAACACCGTGTTCGCGGAAGGGCCCGCGCCATGACCTGATCTGTCCGCGCGCATGGGTCCTCGGGACAAGCCCGACGATGACGGATTTGGGTGTGCCGGGATGAGCGGCTAGGTTTCAGACCGCCTTCAGCCCGCTGACCCCGCCGCCGGCCACCGGCGTCACCGTGAACGTGCGCATCGCGGCGACCGTGTAGTCTTCCGACAGGATGGTCGACACCGCCATGAACTCCGCCTTGGCCTCGGCCTTCGTCAGGGTCAGCAGGATGTAGCCCTTGGCGCTGTGGTCGGTGAACACGACCTCGGCGTTCCTGTCCTCGAAGCCCTGGCTCAGCGGCACGCCCTGGATCACGTCGCCGGCGCCGGGGCTGGTCACGCCGGTCGTGCCGAACTCGGCGGCGATCAGCGCGCCGCCCGCGTCATGCACCTCGTTGGCCCAGTAGGCGTGGCTGTCGCCGGCCAGCACCAGCGGATGGGCCCCGGCCGCCTTGCAGGCGCCCAGCACCCGTTCCCGGTCGACCGGGTAGCCGTCCCAGGCGTCGAGATTGTAGGGCAGGCCGAAGGCGCCGAGCGCCGACAGCTGCGCCACCGGCTTGCGATATTCCTCGGGCAGGCCGGCGACCATCTCGCCGAATTTCGCCTCGCCCATCTGGGCGCGGAAGTCCGGGCTGGCGACGCGGCCCATGACGATCTGGTTGCCCAGCACCTGCCAGGTGCGGCCGGCGTCGACCGAGCCCTTGAGCTCGCCGGCCAGCCAGGCCAGCTGGTCAGGACCGACCAGCCGCCGTTCGGGATCGAGCCACTTGGCCTTGAACGCCGCCGCGTCGGGCTTGCCGTCGACCATCGGCAGGTCCCGGGCATAGCTCAGCTGTTGCGACCGGGCGGTCAGGCGGGTCTCGACCATCATCAGCGAGGCCAGGTCGCCGAAATGGAATGACCGGTTGATCATCTCGAGGGTCCGGCCGGACTCCGGCTCGCGGATCGGCATCCACTCGTAATAGGCCTTCAGCGCCGCGGCCTTGCGCGTCGCGAAGTCGCCCTCGCCCTTGTCGGGATCGTGGTTCTCGGCCCCGCCCTTCCAGGTGTCGTTGCAGACCTCGTGGTCGTCCCAGACGACGATCCAGGGCGCCCGGGCGTGCGCCGCCTGCAGCTGCGGGTCGGACTTGTACTGCGCATGACGCCGGCGGTAGTCGGCCAGGCTGACGATCTCGTGCGGCGGGTCGTGCGGCCGCTGAACGCCCTGGTCCGTCTCCTGGCCGTAGGAACCCGGACCGCCGTATTCGTAGATGTAGTCGCCCAGGTGCACGACGGCGTCGACCCGCTCCAGCCTGGCGATCGCGCCATAGGCGTTGAAGTAGCCGTTCGGATAGAGCGAGCAGGAGGCGACGGCCAGGACCACGTCCTTCGTCGGCCCCGCCGGCAGGGTGCGGGCCCGACCGACAGGCGACAGATGACCGTCGAAGTCGAAACGATAGTAGTAGTCGGTCGCGGGCTTGAGGCCGTCGACGTCCGCCTTGACGGTCCAGTCCCGCTCCGGGGTCGCGGTCACCGCCACCGTCCGGGCGCCCTTGAGGTCGGGTGTCGTTCCGATCAGCAGTTTGCCGGTCATCGGCAGGCTGTTGGGGCTGGTGATCCGGGTCCAGAAGACCACCCGGTCCTGCAGCGGGTCGCCGCTGGCGACGCCGTGATTCCAGGTCGCCGAGGCCAGCTTGGTCGCGTTCGCCGGGCCGGCCGCGACCCCCGCGCCGGCGCCCAGCATCGCCAGCAAGCCGCGTCTGTTGATGGCCATGACCGATTCTCCCCGTCTTTCCTTCTTGTCGCGCGACTTCACAACGGCGGCGTGACGCCTGTCCAGCACGACGCAAAAAAGGAAGCCCCGGCCGGCGGGGTCGGGCCCGGGCGAAGGAGGCGGGATCCCTCGGGGGGAGGCGTCCCGCCATCGCCGCGTCGTGCCCCTTTAGGGGGGCGGCGACGCAACAAAGGGAACCCGGAATACCACCGAAGGCGGCACACGATTCCCCCACCCGCGTTGGGCGCCGGTTTCGACGGGGTGCGCGGGCGCCCGTCGACCTGATATGGGTTGCCGCTCGATCCATCGCGAACCCCGGAGCCCCCATGTCGAGTGAAGGCCTGCACGTCCCTCGCGAGAAGCTGGGCAAGAAGACCCTGCTGCAGCATTATGCGATCACCTCGCTGATCGAGGAGCTGGAGGCGGTGGACTGGTATCGCCAGCGGGCCGACGACTGCGAGGACGAGGAGCTGAAAAAGATCCTGCTGCACAACGCCGCCGAGGAGCTGGAGCACGCGGCCATGGCGCTGGAGTGGCTTCGGCGCAGCGACCCGGAGGTCGACAGGAACCTGCGCGAATACCTGTTCAAGGAGGGCTCGATCACGGGCCACGAGGAAAAGGCGACCGGCAAGGCGTGACCCCCGTCGACAGCCTCCCTGACGACGAAGAGGTCGACGCCGGGTCCGACGAGGCGCGGCTGATCACGGTCGCGCCCGAGGACGCCGGCGGGCGGTTGGACAAGGTGCTGGCCGACCGCGCCGGTGAGCTGTCGCGCGGCCGTATCCAGGCCCTGATGGCCGCCGGCCGGATCAGTCTGAATGGCAAGGTCCTGACCGACGCCTCCGCGAAGGCCGTTGCGGGCGACTATCGCCTGCTGGTCCCGGCCCCGGTCGCGGCGGAGCCTCTGCCCGAGGCCATTCCCCTGACGGTGCTGTTCGAGGACGAGCATCTGATCGTCGTCGACAAGCCGGCCGGCATGGCCGCGCATCCGGGCCCGGGCACGCCCGGCGGCACCCTGGTCAACGCCCTGCTGCACCACTGCGGCGACAGCCTGTCGGGCATCGGCGGGGTGGCGCGGCCGGGCATCGTCCACCGGCTCGACAAGGACACCAGCGGCGTGATGGTCGCGGCCAAGACCGACGCGGCGCACCAGGGCCTGTCGGCGCTGTTCGCCAGCCACGACATCGACCGGCTGTACATCGCCCTGACCCGCGGCGCGCCGAGCCCGTCGAAGGGCACGATCACCACGCAGCTGGGCCGCAGCCAGCATGACCGCAAGAAGATGGCCATCCTCAAGACCGGCGGCCGCGAAGCGACGACCCACTACCACGTCGACAGAACCTTCGGTCCGCAGGCCAGGCCCGTGGCCGCGCGCGTGTCCTGCCGGCTGGAGACCGGCCGCACGCACCAGATCCGCGTGCACATGGCCAGCAAGGGCGCGCCCTGCCTCGGCGACCCGACCTATGGCTCAGGCCCGCCGGCCCCGGTGGTCCGCGAGGCCATGGCCGCCGCCGGCCTGACGCGCCAGGCCCTGCACGCCGCCGTGCTCGGCTTCGTCCATCCGGTCACCGGCGAGACGCTGCGGTTCGAAACGCCGCTGCCGGCGGATATGCGGGCGCTGGAAGAGGCGCTGGGCCGACTTTCTTCTCCCTGAGGGAGAAGGTGTCGGGCGGAGCCCGACGGATGAGGGTTTACGGTGGATGCTGATCCGAGCCGTGCCCCCTCACCCTCCCGGCGCGGAGTTTATCCTCGGGTCGGCCTTTGGCCGAGCCCGGGGTCGTACCGCCGGGAGAGGGCGACGTTGCAGGACTCCCGGGACCGATCATCCCGGGACAGGGCGGGACAATCGCGGGACATCCACCCCCGCCGATCGTGCATCTTTTCTGACAACCCACCGACACATTCTCGATACCCGAGCGCCACAGTCAGGGATTACAAATTGGTCACTGGCCTTCAAACGGCCGGAACGGCTTCCTATCTCGGAAGTTAGGGGGGCGCGGGACCACGTTGTTCGGCCACGCACCCAAGTATGAAGGGGACTGCACAATGGCCACAACGTCTCTCGCCGTGATGACGCCCGATGGCGGCCTCTCGCGCTACCTGACCGACATCCGCAAGTTCCCCATGCTCGCCCGCGACGAGGAGTTCATGCTCGCCAAGGCCTGGAAGGAACACCAGGACTCCGAAGCGGCGCACCGCCTCGTGACCAGCCACCTGCGTCTCGTGGCCAAGATCGCCATGGGCTATCGCGGCTACGGCCTGCCGATCGGGGAAGTGATCTCCGAGGGCAACGTCGGCCTGATGCAGGCAGTGAAGAAGTTCGAACCGGAGAAGGGCTTCCGCCTGGCCACCTACGCCATGTGGTGGATCCGCGCCTCG
>CANJYY010000249.1 GCA_947479185.1 Caulobacteraceae bacterium | reverse complement strand
GGTGTTGAAGGCGCCGAAGTTGGCGTTGCCGTAGATCGAGCCGTCCTGACAGCCCTGGCTGAGGAAGTTCGCGGTGACCGAGTTGGTCGCCACGCCGCCGACGGTGGCCTTGCCGGCGTCATGACGGCAAAGCTGCTTGCCCACGCGGTTGCGGTCGTCGTCCTCGTTG
Organism: Caulobacteraceae bacterium; assembly: GCA_947479185.1. Classification (GTDB taxonomy): domain Bacteria; phylum Pseudomonadota; class Alphaproteobacteria; order Caulobacterales; family Caulobacteraceae; genus Caulobacter. The sequence goes on along the minus strand of CANJYY010000249.1, from coordinate 4,664 downwards.
AAGTTCGAGTACATGACGTAGGCGTTGAACGTGTCGCTCGGATGGAACGCCAGGGTGAAGCGCGTCGAGTAGATGTCGCGGCCGTCCTGGGTGTCGTTCAGGTAGGTGTTGTCAAAGAAGCCGTCGCGCTTCAGCACGATGCCGGCCGCGCGGAACGACAGCATGTCGCCGATCGGCAGATTGATGAAGCCCTTCACGCGCTGCGAGTCGTAGTTGCCGATTTCGCCGGTGATCGAGGCGCCGAACTGGTCGGTCGGCTTGGAGGTGATGATGTTGACCACGCCGCCGGTCGCGTTGCGGCCGTACAGGGTGCCTTGCGGGCCGCGCAGGATTTCGACGCGTTCAACGTCGAAGAAGTCGGCGTCGCCGAGGTTGTTGCTGATCTGCGGGACGTTGTTGGAGTGGATGCCCACGCCGCCGTCGCCGGTGACCGACACGGCCGCCGAGCCGATGCCGCGGATCTGGAAGTTGTAGCCGCCGAAGTTGCCGCGGCCGAAGCTGACGTTGGGAACCTGTTGCAGCAGGTCCTGGCCGCCTTCGATGCGCTGGCTTTGCAGGGCTTCGCTGGAGATGGCCGTAACGGCGATGGGGACTTCCTGCAGTGACTCCTCGCGCCGCTGGGCGGTCACGACGACTTCACCGACAACGGTGTCCTGGGCGAAGGCCTGTGCGGCGCCGCCAAGCATGGCGGCGGCGGACACGCCGGCGATAAGCAGACTGCGCAGGCGCAGAGATTCGGTCATTCGTAACCCTCCCCGGACGGCGCGGCCCCATCTGGGGGGCGCAGCGGCGTCGTTGTTTCCTCGTATGTCGTGCTTTGTTTACCGAGGAGGTCGCACGACACATCCCCCCGCAGCTTCCTTGAATTCGATACGGGCCGGGGGCGGGTGTCAACGGGCGCCGTCACGTAAACGCCGTCAAGTTGCCGCTTTTCACCTTGGTGTTGCAGGGCTGCGGCGCCTTGCCACGCTTGGAAAACGACTTCTTCGCCCCAGGCGGGAGCCGGAGGAAGGGAAACCCGCCGGGCGGGCGCCGCCGCACCGTTTCGGCGACAGGCCCGGTCGTGTACAGACGTCTGGCCGGCGACCCCCGTCCGGTCCCGCCCGCGAAGCCTGTTTCATGACCCCATCGCCCCCGCTCGCCGACGGCGCCCTCGTCCTGTTTTCCGGGGGGCAGGATTCGGCCGTCTGCCTTGCCTGGGCGCTCGATCGCTATGCCCGCGTCGAGACGGTCGGCTTCGACTACGGCCAGCGCCACATCGTCGAAATGCAGGCGCGGCAACGGGTTCGCGCCGGCGTCCTGGCGCGCTTCCCGCACTGGGCCGACCGTCTGGGCGAGGATCATGTGCTCGATCTGCGCGGCTTCGGCGCGGTCGCGGAGTCGGCCCTGACCGCCGATCGCGAGATCGAGATGACCGCGCGCGGCCTGCCCTCGACCTTCGTGCCGGGCCGCAATCTGGTGTTCCTGGTCTATGCCGCGGCCCTGGCGGACCGGCGCGGCCTGACGGCCCTGGTCGGCGGCATGTGCGAGACGGACTACTCCGGCTATCCCGACTGCCGGCGCGACACGCTCGACGCGATGGAAATCTCGCTCAACCTCGGCATGGAGGGGGCCTTCCGCATCGAAACGCCGCTCATGCGGCTGACCAAGGCGGAAACCTGGCGGCTCGGGGCCGCGCTCGGCGGCGAATCGTTGGTCGGGCTGATCGTCGAGGAGAGCCACACCTGCTATCGCGGCGAGCGCGGCGAACGGCATCCCTGGGGCTACGGCTGCGGCCACTGTCCGGCCTGCGAGCTGCGCGCCGCCGGCTGGGACGGCTGGGTTGCCGACGGTCGCCCGGCGACCGCCCCATGACCTACAGCGTCAAGGAGATCTTCCTCACCCTGCAGGGCGAGGGCGGCCAGGCCGGCAAGGCGGCGGTGTTCTGCCGTTTCGCCGGCTGCAACCTGTGGAGCGGCCGCGAGCAGGACCGGTCAAAGGCCGTCTGCACCTTCTGCGACACCGACTTCATCGGAACGGACGGGTTGGGCGGCGGCAAGTTCACCACGCCCACCGCCCTCGCCGCGGCGGTCGAGGCGGCCTGGACCGGTCCGGCCGACAACCGGCTGGTGGTCTGCACCGGCGGCGAGCCGCTGCTGCAGCTAGACGCGCCGCTGATCGAGGCCCTGCACGCGCGCGGCTTCATGATCGCGGTCGAGACCAACGGCACGCTCAAGGCCCCGCCGGGCATCGACTGGATCTGCGTCAGCCCCAAGGCGAACGCCCCTGTGGTCCAGACCGCGGGCCAGGAGCTGAAGCTGGTCTACCCCCAGCCGGGCGTCGATCCGGCGCGCTTCGCCGACCTCGATTTCGAGCGCTTCTACCTCCAGCCGATGGATTCCGCCGACCGGGAGGCCAACACCGCCGCGGCCGTCGCCTACTGCCTGGCGCATCCGCAATGGCGCCTGAGCGTCCAGACCCACAAGTATCTCGGCCTGCCCTGAGGGATGCCGACCGCGCCTCAGCGGTCCTTCTCCTTCTTCTTCTTCTTTTTGTCCTTCCGGTCGCCGTCGGGAATCGCCGCGCCGACGACTGCGCCGCCGACCTTGGCGGTCGTGCCGACCACCGCGCCGGTCACGCCGATGACGGCGCCGGCCGTCGCCCCGACCACGGTGGCCACACAGCCCTGCAGGCCGACGGCGGCCACAACGGCCAGAACGGGAACAACGCTACGCAGGGACATCGGCGAACTCCGGAACCGCCGGCATGCTGGCGGTCAAACGTCGCGAAATGATGGCCGCTAAGGCGTTTGCTGCGGGTCGCTGCTGCGCCGCCAGGGGCCGGGGTAGTGGCCTTCGGTCTTGCGCCGCCGGTCCGGCCCGAAATAGTCGCCGACGCGGATATAGGGGCGGGGACGCTCGACGATCTCGCCGATCCGCTCGATCACGCCGCGCGCCGTGACGGGTTTGCTGAGGAACTCGTTGACCCCGGCGTCGCGCGCCTCGGCCACCCGGCGCAAGGTCGAGTGGCCGGTGATCATGATCACCGGACACATCTGGTTGGGGCTGTCGGGCGAGTTGCGCAGCAGCCGCACGAAGTCGATGCCGTCCAGCGGCTGCATGGCCAGGTCGGTCATCACCACGTCGATCGGGTGCAGGCGCATGATCTGCAGTGCATCGGCCCCGTCGCTGGCCTCGTGGATGTGCTTCACGCCGATGGCGCGCAGGATCTCCGTCAACAGCACCCGCATGTGGTGGTTGTCGTCGACCAGCATGATCCGGATCAGATCGAAGCGCACGGCGGGGCGGGTTCCCAGATCCGAACGGTCCGGCGACGACCTCGCCGCCGGACCACATTACGGAACGTTAACTCGTAGGGGGCCCGTTCCGGGCCGGTCAAACGAAAAAGCAGAACCGGCTTGCCGCCTTGCCCGGTTCGCGGGGGCCTCAGGCGGAGTCGACGAGCACCAGTTCGGCGTCGGCGGAGGCGGTGATCGTCAGCACCGGCTCGTCGCGAATCGCCGCCCCGTCACGGGTTTTCAGCGTCACGCCATTGACCTCGACCTCGCCGACGGCGGCCACCAGATAGCCGTGCCGGCCCGCGCCCAGGTCATAGGTCGTGGTCTCGCCGGCCTTCAGCGTGGCGCCCAGCACCCGCGCGTCGGTGCGGATCGGCAGGGCGCCCTCCTCGCCGAAGCCGCTGGCCAGCGCCACGAACTTCCCGGACCGGTCGGCCTTGGGAAACGGCTTCTGGCCCCATGACGGCGGCGCGCCGCGCTCGCGGGGCTCGATCCACAGCTGGAACAGCGTCGTGGTCTCGTCCTCGAGATTGTACTCGGCGTGACGGATGCCCGTGCCGGCGCTCATCACCTGCACGTCGCCGGCGCCGGTGCGGCCCTTGTTGCCCAGGCTGTCCTGGTGGGTGATCGCCCCGGTGCGGACATAGGTGATGATTTCCATGTCGTTGTGCGGGTGCGGCGGAAAGCCGGACTTGGGCGCGATCTCATCGTCGTTCCAAACCCGCAGCGCGCCCCAGCCCATGCGGGCGGGATCGTACCAGTTGGAAAAGCTGAAGTGGTGCCGGGCGTTGAGCCAGCCGTGGTCGGCGTGGCCGAGTTGCTCGAATGGTCTGCGGTCAATCATGGGGTGTCTCCCTTCGGAGGAAGAGATAGGGAGGGGTGCGATCAATTGCAACCGATGTGGTGCCAGATCGTCGACGGGCGACGAGCGACCCCGCCACCATGCTGACAGGTCCGGACCCAGGCAACGTCTATGAGGCTGCTCCACGCCATGAAATCGGGAGCGCCCAAGCCATGTCCAACCCTGAGCCGCCACGCGACGGACGAGAGGATTTCGACTTCCTCGTCGGCCGCTGGACCATCCGCCACCGTCGCCTGGGCGCCCGGCTGGCGGGCTGCGCCGACTGGACCGACTTCGACGGGACCTGCGTGATGCACAAGATCCTCGGCGGCCTGGGCAATATGGACGACAACGCTCTGGACCTGCCTGAGGGCGCCTACGCGGCCGTGACCTTCCGCCGCTTCGACCCGACCCTGCGCCGCTGGTCGATCTGGTGGCTCGACGCCCGCTGCCCGGACATCGACCCGCCGGTCCACGGCCGGTTCGGGAACGGCGTCGGCGAATTCCTCGGCGACGACGTCTTCGAGGGCCGCCCGATCAAGGTCC